>CANRBD010000051.1 GCA_947628765.1 uncultured Bacilli bacterium | reverse complement strand
TTTTAACTTATAAGCAATTTTGCCAATGGTCGTTGTCTTGCCCGCGCCATTAACACCGACAAATAATATAATTGTTGGTCCATTTTCATTGTAATTTATTTTATTGACAATAATATCATTATTAACATAAATAATAAACATTTCATCGACGATAATATCTTTAAGCTGATTTGAATCAGTAATATTTTCTTTTTTGACTCTTATTTTTAGCTTATCGATAATATCCATGACAGTATTTACGCCAATATCGGCCATAATTAATATTTCTTCTAAAGCTTCAAAATATTCTTCATCAACTTTTTTATGACTTTTATTTAAATTAATTAAAGAACCTAAAAAATTATTTCTAGTTTTTTCAAGGCCTTTGTTATAAAGCTCAACTTCTTCTTTTTCTTCTTTTTTAAATATGTTTTTAAACTTATCAAATAGTCCCATTGTATCACCTATTTTTGCCTATTTTCATTTTACACCATTTAGCCTTTTTTAGCAAGGAAAAAACACTAAATAATTAATGTTTTATTTCAATTATGCCATCTTTTAAAAATTTAAAAGAAGTATAATGTTTTAAAAGTCTTACGAGTCTAAATAAAGCTTCATCTTTTCCTTTGCATTCAAGCATTATATCGATATTAGTTTGATATTGCTTTAAAATATTTAAAAAATCTTTAAAGGCGAAAACATCGATATATTCACTATGACTTCGTTTTTCACGTTGGTTTTTAGGCGAAGAAAAATGCATTTTTGGTGGTAAATCAGTATTTTTCCATGTATTTATAATCCGTGGCAAGTATTCATGAATATTTTCGTTTTCGTTATGGCATTTAAAATGATGATAATCTAAAACCATTGGAATACATAATGTTTCACAGATACTTAAGACTTCCTTAATTCCATATATTTTATCATCATTTTCTAAAATAACCATGTCTTGAATAAAAGGTGGTAATTTTTTAAAATTTGTTATAAATCTTTTTAAAGATTTTTCTTTATTTTCATAAGCTCCTCCAACATGCAGGACGACTTTGCCATCGATATTCATAGCTTTAAATATTTGATAACAATAATATAAAGTGTCTAAAGTATTTTTATAAACTGTCTTTTTATTACTATTTAAAACGCAAAATTGGTCAAGATGAATATCAACTCGCATATCATATTTTTTAATTAAAGTGCCAATTTCGGCCCACTCTTTTTTATAAGGAGTAATATAATCAAAATCCACATTTTCATGAGTGGCTAAAGGAATTATTTTGGGACTCATACGATAAAAATGAATGCCATTTTTATAATTATAATGCAATATTTCTTTTAATGATTTAAAATTTTCCTTAATTATGTGGTCTAACTTTTGGTTTCTATCTGCCACATTTAATTTTTGAAAATGTGTATAGGTCATGGTTTTTGAAGCTGTCATATTTAAACTCAGAGAAATAGCTACATATCCTAGTCTTATTCGCATAATATTTCACCAATTTTATTATGGTTATTATTAGATAATCTATTCTTTTTTAGTTTGACAAGCATCTTTCAATAATATATAATACCTTAATGCCAAAAACCGTTAAGTAGCATTGGAAAATAATAATTATTTATTTCAAATATAATAAAATATGATAAAATGAGATTGGAGGTTTATTTATGTTTAAGAGTTTAAATATTTTAGACGAAAAAGATAAACGTCTTCGTAAGATTAGTAAAGAAGTCTCTTTACCTTTAGACAAAAAAGATAAAGACACTATCGATAGAATTATAATGCAGCTTACTTATAGTCAAATTGAGGAAAAAGCTGAAGAATATAACCTACGTCCTGGTATGGGATTAGCTTTCCCCCAACTAGGCATGCTTAAACGCATAATCGTTATTGTTTACGAATACGAAGAGGGTAAATTTGAAAATTATGTTGTTGTCAATCCTAAGATTATCAGTCATTCTGAAGAAATGGTCGCTTTAGATACTGGCGAAGGATGTTTAAGCGTTAATCGCGAAGTCGAAGGACATGTTCCAAGATATGCCCGCATAACTTTAACGGGTTATGATCCTGATGGTAATAAATTATCCCTTAGGTTAAGAGAGGAACTATCAGTAGCTTTCCAACACGAAGTAGATCATTTAAACGGAATTTTGTTTTTTGATAAAATCGATAAAAATAAGCCGTTTTTTACCGAAGATGAAATTAGATTAATTTAGGAGGGGCCTTATGAAAACAAAATATAAATATATAATTTTAATTTTTTTAACGGTGTTTGCTTCTGTATGTATTTATAGATATGTCGAAGCTTCAACACCGGTTGAAACTAAAGAAGATATTCTTGCTTTTCAAAGCAAGAAAGAAAATGAAATGATTAATAGCGGAGTATATACTATTAATAACCCTAAAGTTGTATTAAATCCCTATAACATTTCCCCACTTACAGCTGTAGTTATTTTTAGTACAAATGATTTAGCTTCAGCAACAGTCACTATTCATGGTAAAGATGGTGATAAAGATATCGTTAATACTTTTTTACCAAGTAAATTACATGTACTTCCTATTTATGGACTATATCCTGATTTTGAAAATACAGTAACTATTACTTCAAGTGGTGAAACTAAAACAGTTAAAATTAAAACTGATGCTTTAATGGCTAATATTAAAAATATCAAACCGGTAAATATTGAAAATGATTCTGATTTTTATTTTACAACTTCTTTAGATGGCACCCCTATTGGTTATGATGAAAATGGAACGGTTAGATGGTATTTAACTGCAAAATATGGTTTTGAATTTATAAGACTTAGTAATGGTCATATTTTACTTGGCAATGATTCCCTAATTGGTTCGCCATATTACCTTAATGGTTTAGTAGAAATGGACATGCTTGGTAAAATTTACTTTGAATATAATATTCCTGGTGGTTATCATCATGATGTCTTTGAACTATCAAATGGTAATTTACTTACTCTTTCTAATAATCCAAATAAAAATACGGTTGAAGATTATATTGTCGAAATTAATCGTAACGATGGACAAGTGGTCAAAGAAATTAATTTAGCTAAATTAATACCTCATGATAAAAAGGAAAACTGGATTGGCTTAAATTCTATTGTTTATGACGCTAAAAGTAATTCTATTACGGTGTGTGGGCAAAAACAAAATATGCTTATTAATATTGATTACGCCAGTGGCGAAATTAACTGGGTTATTGGAGACGTCCCTAAAAAATTAGAAAAATATTTACTTACTAGTACTAATGAAATTACTAAACCTAATAAGCCTCAAGGTCTAGTCATTAGCGCTGATGGAAAATTAGCCTATGTTAGTAATGGTAAAATTGTTATTTACCAAATTGATTCAGTTAATAAAACCGTAACCCAAACTAATGAAATAGATTTAGATGATAAAAATGATAACGTAAATTTAGATTATAATAACGACTATTTTATCGTCAGTCAAGGAACAAAAATTAAAAAAGTAACTGATGATAGTACTACTCTATTCGATGCTGATTATAATATTTATAGCGCCAAAAATATGAGTCTTTATGCCGGTGACACTTATATCACTGGAGCTGGTCAAAGATTAGGTAGTATGGGTATTAGTAAAACTATTGATAATTCAATTCTACTTTGGAAATTAGATAGTTCTATCTTTAAAAAATACGATTTAAACATTTACAAAGACGCTAATCGTTTAGTAGTTAGTGGTACATTTAATCCAAAGGATCAAGTAAAAATAATTTTAGACAATATTTTAAACAAACATACATATAACCTTAAAATTGACAAAACGCTAACCGAAAATGGTAAAGTAAAAGCTTCGGCATATATCAATGAAGAAGGTTTAGATGGTAAATAATATATCTATTTAAAAATAAATAATGATACTTATAAATTGGAAAAATATGCAATTTTCCATTAAAAAACTGACTATTTAGTCAGTCTTTTTTGTTTATTAGTCACTCTTGCTAATATAGATGTATTCCCTCATCAAAATCTTCAAAATCTGATGTTCTCATAATTTCATGCCCATATTCATCATAATTGTTTAGTCTATCATTGTATATTTGTTCTTGATATTTAACAGGGCCTATGCCAAATTCCTTGATAGTTTTATCAATAATTGAATCCAAACTATTTTTTAAATAAATTCGTTTTAATAAAAATGCATTTTGTAACTGACAATATTGAATGAAATACTTTGTTGATAGCAAGTAAAATTTTGCATTAGTCTGCTCTAAAAATTGTGCTTGTTCTAGTTCTAACCTTAATTGTTCTAAAATCAATTTGGCTTTTAGTTTATTCGCTTTCGTTCTCCATATCATTGTCATATTATAATACCTTCCTTTATGTGCGTGCTATTATATAATATTTATATTTTTTTACCAGATTAATTATCTATTTATTATCATTGAAGACTATTTAGTCAGTCTTTTTTGTTTATTAGTTTGTCTTTCTCTGGCAATAGCTAAAGTATCATCGGGAATATCTTCAGTAATGGTCGAACCCGCTCCAACAGTAACATGGGAGCCCACTTTTACAGGCGCAACAAAATTAACATTAGATCCGATAAAACAATCATCACCAATAATAGTTTCATGTTTATTGATGCCATCGTAATTACATGTAATCGTACCGCAACCGATATTAGTGTTTTTACCAATCACGGTATCGCCAATATAAGATAGATGTGGCACTTTGGTATTTTCACCAATTTTGGCATTTTTGATTTCGGTAAAACTACCAATTTTCACATTATCAGCTAATTCACATTTTTCCCTAATGTAAGCATTAGGACCAATATTACAGTTTTCACCAATTTTAACGCCACTTTTAATTGTCGTATTTGGATGAATAACGGTATCAGCGCCAATTTCTACATCGTCATATATGTAAGTATTATTAGCGTCTTCGATAATGACGCCATTTTGCATATGCATATTATTAATGCGTCTTTTTAATATACTAGTTAAATATTCTAACTGGGTTTTATCATTAACGCCTAAAATTTCGGTATTATCACCTACTGTAATCGTCCCAATTTTCAAACCTTTGTCATGCATAATTTTAATAACAGAAGTCAAATAATATTCATTTTGATTATTATTTGGGGTAATTTCGGTTAAGGCCTCTAAAAGATTTTGAATATCGAAAACATAAATACCAGAATTTATTTCTTGAATGGCTTTTTCACTTTCACTAGCGTCTTTTTCTTCGATAATATCTTCTACATAGCCATTATTATCTCTCACAATACGGCCATAACCATAAGGATTATCGTAAATAGCTGTAAGTATCGTGGCATCATTTTCACTTTCGTTTAATAATGCTACAATAGTTTCGCTTCTTAATAAAGGTACATCACCAGATAAAATAATAACTTTTCCTTCTTTATTTTGTAAATATTCTTTGGCCTGCATCACTGCATGACCGGTACCTAACATTTCTTCTTGATAAGCATATTTGACGCGGTCCTTTAAAACGGCAATAACCTCTTCTTTTTTATAACCGACAATCGCGATAATGTCATCAATACTAGCTTTTTCTGCCGTATCTACTACCCTTTCAATTAAAGTTTTACCATATATTTCATGAACTAATTTTGATTTATGAGATTTCATGCGTGTACCTTTGCCAGCCGCTAAAATTAATGCCATTGTTTTCATCTAATCACTTCCTTAACTATAGATATAATTTACAGCTCCTTTATTTTTTTATGGTAGATAAACACTTCTCATATATATAAATGGTTTTCTATATAGTTCGATTTCCGAATATACTTTACTGGTCCTAGGCTGCGCTCGATATTTAGCTTTATAAATACATTTTTGATAAAAGACTGGTCCTACACCATATTCTTTTTGGGTTTTTTTCAATATGGAAGCAAGTTTTCTTTCTAATTTTGCATAAGCAAAAGACGAAGGAATTTTATATTGACTTCTATATTGATATACAAAATCCACTAGCAAAGAGTAAAAACAATCAGATAACTCACGAAATTGTGCATCTTGTTCACGTAATAACTCAGCTTTTTCAAGTTTTAACTTTTCTTTTTCGCATGCCTTTTCAGCTCTCTTTATTGCCGCCATATAACTATAGTCTAGTTCAACATAATCTTCAAGATCATCAACTGAATCTATACGTCCAGCATTTTGAATTGACACACAAGCTGAGCGCAAATGCTCAGGGATTTCCTCTGAATATTGCATATCTCCCATAATATCGTTCCTTCCTATGCCCCATATTATATATTAGTTTATTAGCAACCTTAACCATTTATTTCTTCTAGTTTAACACTAACTAACTTACTAACTCCAGATTCTTGCATGGTAATACCATATAATACATCAGCATATTCCATTGTTTTCTTTTTATGCGTAATTAAAATAAACTGTGATTTATCTTTTAGACCTCTTACATACTTACCAAAAGTGTCAACATTAACCTCATCTAAAGCGGCTTCAACCTCATCTAAAATACAGAACGGTGCGGGTCTTGATTTAATAATGGCAAATAGTAAACTAATCGCCGTTAAAGTTTTTTCACCACCAGATAAAAGAGAAATGCTGGTCAGCTTCTTCCCAGGTGGACTAGCGACTATCTCAATTCCTGTTTCTAATAAATTATTTGGTTCCGTAAGTTTTAGACTAGCTTTTCCACCTTTAAACAATTCTCTAAAGGTTTGCTCAAAATTATCATTAATTACTTTAAAAGCGGCGTTAAACTCTTTTACCATCACTTTATCCATTTCCTCGATAATCTCAAGTAACATATTCTCAGCCTTATTTAAATCAGTAACTTGGTTTAATAAAAACTCATATCTTGAACTTACTCTATCATATTCTTCAGGAGCGGCTAAATTTACAATACCGATTTCTTTAATTTTACGTCTTAAAGCATTAACTTCTGATTTCGCCACGTTATATTCAATATCTAGTTTATAATTTTCTTTAGCTTTTTCATAGGTCATACTATAACTTTCACTTAAAATATTAAGTAAATTATCTAATTTAACATCCAAACGATTAACACTAATTTCTAAATTTTTAAGTTCATCGGTTTTTTGCGAATAAGCACTATTTTCTTTTTTAACTGAAAGCTCATAATCTTCTAAAGCTTCAGTTAAATCATTTTTCTCTTTGGTGAGGACTTCTAATTCTTTAGTCATCGTTTCTTTTTTACGAATAGCCTCATAATACTGACTAATGATTTCTTCTTCTTCTTTAGATAAAGCACCTTCAATAATATTTGTCGTACCATCAATATCTAATTTTATCTTTTCTAAATTATCCTTAAGAACTCTAATTTGATTTGTTTTCGCCTTAATACTTTCATCAGTAAGTAATTTATCTTTATCTAATAAATATTTTTTATCCTCTAATGATTTTAATTGATAATCAGCTTCATTAATTTGATTTTCATATTCTTTAATATTATCTAGGTTTTTCTCTAAATCTTTTAAAGTCATTTCTAGTTCATATCTATCACTAATAACATTACGGTTTTTTATTTGTTTCCCGCCGGTCATCGAACCGCCAACATGAATAACATTACCATCAATCGTCACAATACGATAACGATAATTTATTTTTTTACTAAGTTTAATCGCATCTGTAATATTTTCAGTGACGATAATATTACCTAATTGATTTAAAATAATATTCGCATATTTATCTTCATATTTTACTAATTCGCTCGCAATCTTACTAAAATATGATTCACTTTTCATAATATTTAAAGTTTCACTATCAATTTGTTTTGGTTTAATTATATTGAGTGGAAAAAATGTTGCTC
>CANRBD010000050.1 GCA_947628765.1 uncultured Bacilli bacterium | reverse complement strand
TAGTTTGGCTCTAGTTGAATCGAAAATACTTAGAATATTTGGCATTGTGAGTAGTAAAATAATCGTTAAAACAACAATTACGGCAAGCAATTCTAATAATGTAAATCCTTTTCTATTCATATTTTTTCCTCCACTATTATAAATATAACAAAAAAAAAGCATTTAGTAAAGAAAAAAGATTCTAAAAAGAATCTATTTCTATTTTTACTTTTGGCATATTATTTTTATAACTACTAGCTTGTACGATAGTTCTAATGGCTTTAGCAATAGAACCACCTTTGCCAATAACTGCGCCCATATCATCTTCTTCTACTAAAACTTGAATTGTAATAATTTCTTCGTCCTCTCCAAGTTGTTTTACAGATACCATATCTGGATTTTTAGCAACACTTTTTACTAAAAATTCGGTTAATTCCGTTAACATTATTTACTCTCTTTTTTAGTACTAGTTTTCTTAGTTGTAGTCTTCTTAGCTGTAGTTTTTTTAGTTTCAGTTTTAGTACTAGTTTTCTTAGGAGCAGCTTTCTTTTCTTCAGCTTCTTTTGCTGGTTTATCAGCTTTTTTAGCCTTAGCTAAGTGATGTTTTTCGTTAATTCCTACTTTTGTAAATAAGCTTTTTACTGTATCCGTAGGTTTAGCGCCTAATGATAACCATTTAAGGGCAACTTCTTCATTAATTTTAAGTTCAGCTGGATTTACAAGTGGATTGTAAGTTCCAACTAATTCGATATATTTACCGTCTCTTTTAGTTCTTGAATCAGCTGCAACAATACGATAAAATGGTTTTTTCTTAGCTCCCATTCTTAAAAGTCTTAATTTAACTGCCATAATATCCCTCCATTCGTTATGATTTTATCATAAAAAATAATAAGTGTCAACACTTTTTGGTTAACACTTAATTATATTTTTTTCATAATGATTTTATTAATATCTAAAGATATTTTAAAAATAACATTAAAATATTATATATAAAAAGAACTAACCTTCTTGGTCAGTACTTTTTATATAATTTTCATCGACTTTCTCATCAATTTCATTTAAAGTTTCATCATCGACTTCATCAACGATTTCTTCCCATGGTTCTTCATCTTCTTCAATAGCAATCTTCATCTTAGTTTCGCCGACAATTTCCACACCTAATTCCTTTTCAATATTAAAGGAAATAGTTTTTCCGTCTTTAATATTAGCCTCTAAGCAAGTTGGCTGTTTCAAAGAACGTACGATAATATCAGTGTCGCCTGATAAATCCACATCCTCTCGTGTTTTCACATTAAATAAATCATCATAGTTTATACTTTGGTTAATAACCGTAGTCTTCGTATCATTATCATACGAATACCATATATTAATATCATATGAACCCTTCACACCTATTCTATCATTAGCTTTATAACCTTTAAACTCATGATTTATTACCCAACATCCTAAAATAGTTGTAGGTTCATGTTCGGCTTCCACCGTGTATGTATTTTGAAAATGTTTTTTACCTTTACCAACTACTGCTTTAGTCACTATCTCTTTATATGCCGCCACTATATCACCCCTCACTTTAAGATATGCATGTTTTTTAAAAAAGTACACAAAAAAAGTAGTTTTTTAACTACTTTTCTGACCTACCATTTTCGCAATTAAAGGATTGGTAAATAATTTTACAGTCATTTTGGCTTTTTCACTTTCACTAAGCGTATCTATTTTAACATAATCAGAAACATCTACTTTATTAACTTTATCGATTTTTCTTTCTTTAATTATAATGTCTAATTTGTTATGGCTATTTTTACTTTCGACTAAAATATTACCATTATCTTTTAAATTAATTGTGCCTTCTTTTTTAATTTTTAAAATCTTATCTTCAAAAGTATAAGTATATTTAGTATCACTTAATTTGGTAATATTATAAATTTCGTTTTCTCTTAATGTCTTTATTTCTAGCATCACAAATTTTTGAAGCGCCCCTTTGGTATAAATACTAATGTTTATTGGAAGTTTTTTGGTAAGTTTTTTATTTACTTCTGTTACTTGCGTTTTTATTTTACTTTTAAACTCAGCTTTATTCATTTTAGAATTTTGGTTAAATGCCGCAAATAAATTATCATCATTTTCTAAATCTACCATAACACTATCTAAAATGCGATCGAGATTAGTTTCATTAAGTTCAACTGAAGATTTATAGACACTTTCAACTTTACCATCTATCCGCATCTGCTGTTTAGAACCATTAAACTTCTCACTATTTAAGCTCCTTATTAAAGCCATCCTAACGGAATTTAAGATCGTATCATAATTACTAGAATTCATATATGCCTTATCAAATTTAAGATATTTATTATATAAATCACTAGAATACATATATACATTACCATTTTGATTATAAACTAAAGCATCAATAAACTTTTGATCATTTAGTAAAGTCTTTATATCCATTTTATAAAGGTCATTTTTAGTATCGGCTTCATACATAAGCTTTAAATTAAATTTAGTATCACTAGTAGCTAGGTTTAAAGCAATATCTTTGCTATAAATATCATCCTTGGAAACCATAAAATCGTTTAAAGTATTAAAAGTTTTATCAATGGCCTTAGTAAAAATAGTTTTTGGATTATTAAAAAAATAAAGATATAAGACAGCTAAAGTAATTAAAGAGACAATAATTGCGGTAACAATAATCGGCATTTTAGCTTTTCTGTTACGTTTTTTCACATAATTATCAACTTCAGCTTGCGATAAAATATTTTTAGGACCATTTTTACTAGTATGATAAATACTTGTTTTCGGTACTTTTTTATCAAAAGCCTCATCAAAAGCATTTTTTACGTCTTCTTTAATTTCTTTTTTTTCTTCATAATTTAAATCGTTTGCCGTTTTTTTATCTTTCATATAGGTCACCACCTTTTTATTTTATAATTTATTACAATTATAACATTTATCTTAATAAAAATCACTAGTTTTATAGTTTTTATTTTTTGAACGTGCAAAAAAAGAGGAAATATGTTATATTAATGGTGGTGATGAATGTGGAAATTAAAGCCTGTAAAAATCACTTTGAAAAGTTTAAAGGTTTAATGTTTAAAAAAAACTTTAATTATGCTTTAAAATTACGATGTAATGGCATCCATACCTTTTTTATGAAAGAAAAAATTGATGTTATTTTAACCGATAAAGACAATAAAATTTTAAAAATATATTATGCTGTAAAACCAAATAGAATTATTTTGCCACAAAAAAATGTTTATTATACTTATGAATTTCCAATTAATAGTCATAAATATCAAGTTGGCGACAAAATTAATGGATAATTATAATATTATTAAATTGAGGTGATTAAATGAAAGTTCAAGATATATTGGAAGTCAAAAATACTGTAATTATTAATGGTGATAAAAATGCCCGCATTAATCACTTTTCCATTAGTACAAATGATATTAAAGGAAAAACCATATTTATTCCTTTAAAAGGTAATACTGATGGTCATGATTACATTTTAAATGGGGTTAAAGGAGGAATTGCTGGTTTCTTTGTTGAAGAAAATCATCAAGATATTATTAAAAAGGCTTTAAAGATAAATAAAGATTTAATTATTATTGAAGTTAAAAATTCTTTAAAAGCCCTTCAAGAATTAGCTTTAAAAACCAGAGCCAAACTGAATGTTCCCGTTATTGCTTTAACCGGTAGTTTTGGTAAAACTAGTCAAAGAGAAATGATTTTAAGTGTTTTAAAACAAAAATTTAAAGTTTTAAGTACCACCGGCAATTATAATAATCATATCGGTATGCCACTTACTTTAGTAAATTATAAAAAAGAAGATATAATTTTATTAGAATTAGGCACCAACCATATGGGCGAAATCGCTTTTCTAAGAGATATCTGCAAACCAACTATTACCCTAATTACTAATATCGGAACTGCCCATATTGGAAACTTTAAAAATTTAAATAATACATTTAAAGAAAAAACTAGTATTACTTTAGGTTCTAATTATTTTTTACGCAATTTAGATGATGAAAGAATTAAAAAATTTAAACCTAAAAATGTCCAAATAATCGATTATGGTCTTCATGATGCCGATATTTCTAATATAATATATGGCAAAAAAAATCGCTATACAGTTACCTTAAATGGCAAAAGTTATAAAGTAACCCTTAACAGCAATATTGACTATCTTATTAACTACTCTATTTGTGCGATGAAACTAGGTCTTTTACTAGATATGAATATGAAAGATATCATTACCGGTATTAAAGAATTTGAAGGCGCCAAAGGGCGTATGCACCGAATTGAAATGGGCAAAACTGTTATTATCGATGACTGTTATAACGCCTCTTATGAAACAATGATAAATGGTTTAGAATATTTTAATAAAGAATCATGCCCACATAAGATTGTTGTTTTAGGCGATATTTTAGAACTTGGGCGAAAAAGTAAGCAAATTCATAAAGACATCGCCAGTTATATTATTAAAAATAATTTAACTTTTGAGCAATTCCATTTAGTCGGTCCTAAAATGTATACTGTATATAAAATGTTAAAAGCTAAAAAATACAATGTTTTCTATTATAAAGCTGTAGATGATATCGATACAAACATTTTTAATGATAAATCTATTTATTTAAAATCTTCTCATGGAACCGGTTTATATAAATTAATTCCCGATAAAAGTGCACATTAAAACCCTTTGAAATCAAAGGGTTTCTTTTAATACTTGAAAATTTTATTTCTCTTGAACAAAGGTCAAAATGTTATTTTTTTATTATATTTTTCATATTTGGCAAGATGTTTTTGTGCTATAATTGAGTTAAGGAATTGATAAATGATTAAATCTTAACTAGGAAATATAAAACATCTCTTTTTATAACAAAGGAAGTGATAAAAATGACTTGTTATGAAAAACCAACATCATCAAATACATGGGAAAATAATGTTGATTATAGTATGTTCATCGATGAAAATAATTCTCCTAGTTCATTAAATGTAATAAAAAGAAAAATAGTGAACCATGAAGAAATTGATGTAAATTTAAGTGTTTTTACTGTTACTGGTTGTATATTTGCAAAAAACAACTATCAACTTGCTAAAGAACGTTTTGATAAATTACGAGAAAAATATTGGAACAATGGAATGTGGTTAAATCCTAAAAATAATGAATTAGAAAAAGTTTGTTTTCATTCTGAAGATATTAGGGGGAAAAAGAAAGCTTTCGCCATTTTTAAAGAGGATGAAAAACAATATGAACATTTTATTATTGATTTAGATAAAACTATTAATTCATTAAAATATAAAATAATATCGATAAATATAAATCTTAAAGATTACATCTTTAAATCTAAATATAATGAAGGAAACGTTTACAAAATAGCTTTTAATTTTATCATAGAAAGATTTATATATGGTATGGGTGATAAAAATGTTGGTGCTATCATTTTTGAAGCTAGGGGTAAAAAAGAAGATTCCGAACTATTGGAGCACATTGATTTAATTATCAACAGAACTGGAACTGAATATATAACATCCGATGAGCTTAAAGCAAAAATAAATGGTGTTTATTTCAACAAAAAATTCAATAAAAATAAAACGCCTTATTTAGGACTTCAAATTGCTGATTTATCTTCCTATCCAATTCATCGCTTTATTAAATTTGATACAAAAGGGCGAGATTTTTTAACAATAGAAAAGAAAATACATTGTTATCCAAAATATTTAGGTAAAGGCCTTAAAATTTATCCAAAAAAATAGAAGCAGGTTTTGTGCCTCCTTCTACCGACCACTAAGTGATCCCAAAAGCATTTCGCTTTCTGACCTAATAATATCAAAAAAAATATTATTTGTCAAATTTATTATATGCAAAAATGCTAACAAAATGCACTTGTGTAGAATAAAAAGTTAAATTATCATTTCAAAAAATAAAATAAATTTATCAAAAATATTAACCAATATTCTCTAGGAGTTTTCTTAAAAATATGCACATTAAAACCCTTTGAAATCAAAGGGTTTTTTCTTAACTGGCGTCCCCGATAGGATTCGAACCTATGACCCACGCCTTAGAAGGGCGTTGCTCTATCCAGCTGAGCTACGAAGACAGCTAACACTTTTATCAGTGTAAGCTCATTATACTACAATTCTTTAAGGGTTTCAAGACTTTTTACTGTAGTTTTGAAAAATTCTTTATTATCAGAACTTAAAGACACTTCTTCAATGTCATAATTATCTTTAGCTGACAAACATATAGTATAAATTACTTCTTCCAATACTGACTTAGTAATAGAATCATCAAAGATATATGAATTAAAATCTAAACTCATCTTTTTATCTTCGACATTACTTGATACCAATTTAACATCTTCATTTAAAAAACTCATTAAACTTAAATTATGACTAGTTGCTAGCTCATCAATAATAATCGTAATTTTATCACGGCTATCATTTAAATATTTAGTTACAGGTACATAATAATACTTATCGTTAATTTCATTAATATAATAAACCGTTACATCGTTAATATTATCAGTACTAGTAATATCGTATTTTTTATTAATACCGAATGATCTATCTAAAGTACTTGGTAAATTAATATTACTTTTAGGCAGTTTTGTTAAAATTTCGCCATCGACATATAAAATAATTTTATTTACACTTTCGATTGAAGTTAAAGTATAAACAATCGTTTCAATCAATTTTTCTTCATAGTCTTCTTTGACCTCTAAAAGTTCTTTCGAAAAATCTACTTTTAAAATACCATTATCAAAACTTATACTGTTTATTTCTGTATCTGGCGGAATAATCGCACTAAATCCACTAGGAATTTTCTCATCAGCTCCCCCAACTGTCAAAATATTTAAAAGTTCTCTAGCTTTATCAATAACTTGGGTGCTAGAAACCGATACTGTAGTTAAAGCCGCATAACTGTTTTTATCGATTAAAAATATTGGACTATCATTTTTATTATTATCAACATATTCTAAATCAGCAGTTACTTTTAATTTTTCATTATTACTTGGAAGCAAATAAATTAAAGCTAGCGCCAGTAAAGCCGCCGAGGTTAAGCCAATTTTCCGCAAACTCATTTTTTTAAGCATAATCCTCACCTATTTAAATGATATGAAAAAAAGGTTAGTTTATAACCTTTTTATAATGAAAGTTCTCCAAGTTTTAAGAGTTCTACTACAGCTCCTGCACGGCCTTTAACACCAAGTTTTTGCATCGCATTTGATATGTGATTACGAACTGTTTTTTCGCTTATTTTAAGTTCTAAAGCAATTTCACTAGTTGATTTGTTTTGAATAAGTAATTCGAATACTTCACGTTCTCGTTTTGTTAAAATACCCTTTTTCATATTTCCCTCACTTCCTAAGTTGGGTGGTTTATATTTACTCATATTATTTTATGCACCTTGTACTTACAAGTGAAAGAAAATGCCCAATATATGAAAAAAACTCTTGTTTTAAGAGTTATTTTTGAAATTTTACCGATACTGCTACATGCTCCTGAAATTCTTCTTGGACCGTTCTCATGATCTTATTTGCGAGTGATTTATCATGTTTAGTACTATCAATGACTACTGAGACATCACTGCCATTTATTTTAACAAAAGCTTTTAAATTGTGTTTACTTTTGATTTTTTTCTCTATCGCTTCTTCAGTACCCTTATTTTGATTTAACTTCTGCATTTTTTCAAAAGCCGTATTTTTTTCTTCAGCTGTCGATTTAGAGTTAGTAAGAACTGTTTTTAGCTCGTTAATTTCATCTAATAATTGTTCTTCAGATTCGACTCTTAAAGCCACTAGTTCCGCACTTTCAGTATCATCTTCAGTTGCTGACACCTTTTCGGTTTTAGCTGGCTCTTTATTATTA
>CANRBD010000049.1 GCA_947628765.1 uncultured Bacilli bacterium | reverse complement strand
AAAAAAGAGCTAAATATGGAAACAAACTTATTAAAGAATATTCTTTAAGATTAACTCAAGAACTTGGTAAAGGATATTCAACGCGTAATTTAAGAAATATGCGCCAATTTTATCTTAAATTTCAAAAATGGCAGGCATTGCCTGCCACTTTGTCATGGAGCCATATAGTAGAATTATTACCACTCGAAGATAGCCAAACAATAAAATATTATATCTATATTTGTGAAAAACAAAATATTGGATATCGTGAACTTAGAAAACGTATTAAAGCAAAGGAGTATGAAAGGATAGGCTATAAAGAAGAAATAGAAAAGCCTAAAGTAAATACTTTAATCAAAAATCCTGTTATTATTAAAACCAAAAATATTCCAAATAAATTAACGGAATATGCGCTTCATCAAATTATCTTAGAAGATATAGATGATTTTTTAAAAGAATTAGGAGTAGGATTTTTATATGCTGGCCATGAAATAAAAATAAAGATAGGTCCTACTTATCATCGCATAGATTTTTTATTATTTAATACAGAATATAATTGTTATATGGTTTTAGAAGTCAAAATAAATGAATTTAAAAGAGAACATACTGCTCAAGTAAAAGAGTATATGAATTATATCGATAAACATATTAAAAAAACATTTCATGATAATACCATTGGTATTATTTTATGTAAAAAAGAAAACAAACTAGTTTTAGAATATGTAAGTGATGAAAGAATTTTTACTACGACTTATAAGACGACTTATAAAATACTAATCTAATTTAAAAAAATTTTTAAATTTTTTAAGAAAAAAGCAGGAATTTGATATTTCTCTAAAGTATATTAAAGTAAAGGGGCTTAGAAAGGAGGCGCCATGGATGGACAAGTTTTAATGAACGCTGAAGAGCTCATTACTCAAAACTATTCATCTTCGCATAAAGCTATTGACCTAGTTGGCGAAGGACATAGTATTGATGATGTTGTAGCTGTAAGTGATGGCATCGTTGAAGTGGCAGTTAATACTGTAAAAACGACTAATACAAATGCTCGTGGTACTGCTAGTTATGGGAATTATGTGAAAATAATACATAATGATGGTACTAAATCTTTATATGCTCATATGAAGTACGGAAGCGTTAGTGTAAAAGCTGGCGATCATGTAACTAAAGGGCAAAAAATTGGTCATATGGGTAATACCGGTAATGCCCATGGTATTCACTTGCACTTTGAAATTAGAACATCTAATGATGTAAGGGTTAATCCGACTACTTATTTGGAAAAACAAGTAGCTGCTAATAAACCGGAAAACATTCCCAAAGAAGAGCCTAAGCCTGAATCTTCGAAGCCACAAAACGAAGAGCCAAAAATTACTACAAACAATGTTACTACTCCGGATGTAAAAAAAGTAACCGATGCTCAAGCTAAATCTAATTCTGTAGTCCAAAATACTCAAAAACAAAATGAGCCTACCGTTTCGACTTCGGCCAAAGCTGAAACTAATAGTACTGAGTTTTTAAGTAATCCAAACTATAAATATGGTTCCATTGTCGACGGACTTAAAGGAATCGGTGTTGATAGTTCATTTGACTATAGAGAAGAAATTGCTCATGCTAACGGTATTGATAATTATATGGGCACTTATGATCAAAATGTTCATTTGTTATTTTTACTAAAGCATGGTAAGCTTAAAAAGGCCTAGAGCCTTTTTTATATGCCCAACATTTTCTCACCACTTTTAAATGTATGAATATAATAAACTGAAAAGAAAGGAGAGTATATGAAAAAGTTTATCGTTTTTTTAATTCTTTGTGGGCTTATAATCGCCGGATATTTTATCTTTAAAGATCAAAACAAAAATCAAAAAGACTTAACCAAAGTAAAAGTTGGTGAAGTTACTCATAGTGTATTTTATGCTCCTCAATATGTAGCGCATTCTTTAGGCTACTTCAAAGATGAAGGCTTAGATGTTGAACTATTGCTTACTTCTGGAGCTGATAAAGTTACCGCGGCTGTTTTATCAGGTGATGTCCAAATTGGTTTCTGTGGTAGTGAAGCTACTATCTATATTTATCAGCAGGGCGAAAAAGATTATCTTGTCAATTTTGGTGCCCTTACCAAACGTGATGGCAGCTTTATTGTCGCTAGAGAAGACATAAAAAATTTCACGGTTAATGATTTAAAAGGCAAAAAGATTTTAGGTGGAAGACAAGGTGGCATGCCAGCCATGACTCTTGAATGGGCAATTAATACTAATGGCATTACCAGTGATCAAACAAACATCGATACTAGTGTCGATTTTGCTTCAATGTCTGGTTCATTTATCGGTGGTAATGGTGATTTTGTGACTTTATTTGAACCAACAGCTTCAGAACTTGAAAAAGAAGGCTATGGTCATATTGTAACATCAGTTGGTAAATTAGGTGGCGTAGTTCCATATACTGCTTATAATGCTAAAAAAAGCTATATTAAAGATAATCCTAAAGTAATTAAAGGCTTTAATAAAGCAATTCAAAAAGGTTTAGATTATGTTTTCAAACATTCTAATGAAGAAATTGCCGAAGTCGTTGCCGATTATTTTCCTGACACTTCTAAAAAAGATTTAATCAGTATTGTCAAACGTTATAAAGATAATGATTCTTGGTTTAAAACTACTTATATCGAAGAAAAAGATTTCGAACATATCGAAGATATTATGAAAAACGCTGGTTACTTAAAAGAAAAAGCACCATTTAATAAACTAGTCGACAATACTTACTCTAAGGAAAGATAATGATTTTAAGTATCAAAGACTTAAGAAAAATTTATCACACAAAGCAAAATGAAATTTTAGCTGTTGATAATTTTTCTTTTGATTTAAAAGAAGGTGAATTTGTCGCCATTGTTGGACCATCAGGATGTGGGAAGTCAACAATATTATCAATTTTATGTGGCTTAGATAAAGCCTCTAGTGGAAGTATTAAAACTAGAAAAAATTTAAAATTTGGTTACATGCCACAGGGCGATAACCTATTTGAATGGCAAACTATTTTTAAAAATTGCTTATTGGGATTAGAAATAAATAAACAAGTTACTGAAGAAAATAAAGCATACGTTAAAAAATTACTTAAAACTTATGGCCTAGAGGAATTTGAAAATGCCTATCCATCTAATCTTTCAGGTGGTATGCGCCAACGTGTAGCTTTAATTAGGACATTGGCAACTAAGCCTGATCTTCTTTTATTAGATGAACCTTTTTCAGCTTTGGACTATCAATCACGACTCGCCGTATCCGACGATGTTTACCGAATTATCAAAAAAGAAAAGAAAAGTGCCATTATGATAACTCACGATATTTCAGAAGCTCTCGCAATGGCCGAAAGAGTGATTGTGTTATCACAAAGACCTAGTGTAGTTAAAAATATTTATGAAATAAAACTTACTAACAGAAGTACACCAATTAACAATCGTAAAGCTAAAGAATTTGCTAAATATTATGATATGATATGGAAGGATATTGATTTTCATGTATAGTATAGAACATCAAAAATATTTAAAAAATATTAAAAAACGCAAATTTTTAATTAGATTTACGCAATTTGCTATTGTATTTTTATTAATTATTATTTGGCAGCTAGCAGCCGATTTTGGACTTATCAACACTTTTATTTCTTCCAGTCCTAAAGCTATTTTAAACACAGTAATTAGCTTATATAATGATGGTTCACTTTTCCACCATATCGGCATAACTTTATATGAAGTTTTAGTCAGTTTTGTCGTTGGCACTATTATTGGTATTTTAATTGCTACTATTTTATGGCGCTTTAAATTTTTAGCCAAAGTTTTAGATCCATATTTAACTGTTTTAAATAGCTTACCAAAGGTTTCTTTAGGGCCAATCATCATTATTATTGCTGGAGCTGGCACTGGTTCAATTATTTTGATGGCTTTATTTATATCGGTCATTATTACAATTATCAACGTTCATCAAGCTTTTACCAATACTGATTCCAATAAAATCAGACTTATGCAAAGTTTTAAAGCAACTAAAAGTCAGATTTTCTTTAAACTGATTTTGCCTAGTAATTTAAGTAATATTATCAGTGCCTTTAAAGTTAATATTGGTTTGGTATTTATTGGCGTTATCATGGGAGAATTTTTAGTTTCGAAAGCTGGAGTTGGCTATTTAATTATGTATGGCTCACAAATATTTAATCTCAATTTAGTGATGACCGGCATTATTCTTTTAGCTATCATGGCAAGTTTAATGTATTATTTAATTCTTTTCATCGAAAAAAGGTTACTAAAATAACCTTTTTTTAATTTAATTTATCACTCGCTTTAGCGTTTAAACTTAAATCCGCTCTGCGCCCTAATTTATAGGCGAAATATCCGGCGGCGCCAATCATTGCGGCATTATCAGTACAATATTTAATTTCTGGAACTGTCAAATGAATATCATTTGCCGAACATTCTTTAGCTAGCCTTTCGCGAAGACCTTTATTAGCTGCTACGCCACCAGCCACAATTAAATTATGCACATCATATTCTTTTAAAGCTCTCAATGTTTTTTTAGTTAATATCTCGACAACTCTATTTTGAAATGATGAAGCCATATCTTTTTGATTAATTTCCCTACCACGTTGTTTTTCATTATGCACTAAATTAATAACCGCACTTTTAAGGCCACTAAAACTAAAATTATAGCTATCATCATCTAATGGAAGTGGCAAATCATAAGTTGCTTCGCCTTCATGCGCTAGTTTATCAACTAAAGGCCCACCTGGATAAGGTACACCAATTACTCTGGCCACTTTATCATAAGCTTCTCCAACTGCATCATCTAAAGTACCACCCAATTTTTCAAAGCTATAATCATCTTTCATATAAATAAGTTCTGTATGGCCACCGCTAATAACTAAAGCTATCAAAGGAAACTCTAATTGTTTTACTAAGTTATTTGCATAAATATGTCCCGCTATATGATGAACAGGCACTAAAGGTTTATTATAAATAAAAGCCAAAGTTTTAGCTGCCATTAGACCAATTAATAAAGAACCAATTAAGCCTGGTCCATATGTAACAGCAATAGCCGTAATATCATCCATGGTCATATTAGCTTTTTTAAGTACTTCTTCCGCTACTAAAGTAATGTTTTCAATATGCATACGACTAGCGATTTCTGGAACGACACCTCCATAATTCGCATGGGTATCCATCTGTGAAAGTACTACTGTCGCAATTTCATCATGTCCGTCTTTAATAATCGCCATACTGGTCTCATCACAGCTAGTTTCAATAGCTAAAATATATGTACTCATCATTTCACCTCGATTTCTTTAGTCATTAAATAAGCATCCTTACCGTTATAATATTTAGGCCTAACCGCCTCTTTTTTAAAACCATATTTTAAATATAAATTTATTGCCTCTTCATTTTCTGCTTCTACCTCTAAACTTATATTTTTACATTTTTTATTATTTATATCTTTAAGGGCATATTCTAAAAGTTTACTGCCTATTCCCTTATTTCTAAAATGAGGAAGCGTAATAATGTAATTTATTTCGGCTCGTTCATACATAATACTATAAGAAACAATGCCCATAATGCCATTATGATTATAAATAGCGATTTTTTCAAAAGGATCATTATTCACTATATAGCCATGAAAATACTCTTTTA
Organism: uncultured Bacilli bacterium; assembly: GCA_947628765.1. Classification (GTDB taxonomy): domain Bacteria; phylum Bacillota_I; class Bacilli_A; order RF39; family UBA660; genus Coprosoma. Next base: position 2,241 of record CANRBD010000049.1, on the reverse strand, counting down.
AAATTGGAGCAACTGTTTCTAAATCATTTACTTCCGTTATCATTTTGCTTGTTTAACTTCTCCTCAGCTTCAGTTAATTTAAGATATTTTGGATTTAATTTATGTGGATTAACACCTTTATCATCTTTATGTTTTTTTATAACTTTTAAAACATCAATATCAGGTTTGATTCCAGAAAAATCATCATAACTGACAATTTGTCCATCAATATTTAATTTAGCTAACTCCATATGTTTATCATCCATAACTACATTTAAATTTTCATCATAAATTCCTGCATAAACAAAGCCACGTCGCGCATCAATTAAAGCGATATTATTCCCACTAGCAGGTGTACTGGCAATAACTTCTAAAGAAGATATAGGAATAACCGGAATCTTCAAAGACCAAGCCATTACTTTCGCTACTGTGAGTCCTACTCTAATTCCTGTAAAAGAACCTGGACCATTCACCGCAAAAATTTTGTCTAACTCCTGCGGTTTAATATTCGATTCTTGAAACGCTTTGGAAATTATCGGCATAATGTCTGAAGACATATCACGGCCTACTTCCTCATTATAGATATAAGTTACTTTATCATCGATAATAATAGCGACTACTAAAGTAGAAGTCGCTGAATCTATAAATAAATATTTCATAATACATCCTCACATAATTCTTCATATTTTTGTCCATGAGGTGTCACAATCAATATGCGAGAATTTTCTCCGGCTACTTTAAATTTTATATCTAATCTTTCAGCAGGCAAAATATCTTTAATTGTATTTGCCCATTCGATAATTACGACACCACCTTTATTGAAATATTCTTCAATACCAACACCCTCAGTATTACCATCTAAACGATAAACATCCATATGATATAAAGGTAACTCACCATCGTATTCCTTAATGATATTAAAAGTAGGAGAAGTAATATTCTCATCAATTCCTAAAGCTCCGGCAAAACCTTTCGTAAAAATAGTTTTACCGCTACCTAATTCACCATTAAGACAAATAACCATATTAGGAAATTTTTCTGACTCGAGGTTTTGAGCAAATTCTATTGTCTCTTCTTCACTACGCATAGTTAATCTTTGTTCCATAGTATCTCACCCCTCTCATTATATCAAAAAGGCGATTATCTTTACAATAGTTTTTACAATATTTTAAATAACAAATATTATACTTGCATTTTTGTTAGCAAATAGTAAAATACTATTTGTATTTTTTAGGTTAAACAGGGGGAAGATGAATTTATAATATGAATAGTAATAAAGATGGTCAATATTATGTATATAAGTACATTGGAAAGAATATCCAATATTATCGGCGTAAGCGTGGTATGACACAACAACAACTAGCAGATAAAGCGCATTATTCTAAACAGTTTATTTCCAACATTGAAAATAAAACCCATCAAACTTTTTCCGTTGGAACACTTTGGGATCTCGCTAATGCTTTAGAAATTGAAATGTACAAGCTCTGTATTGAAGCAGAGTATGTCATTTGACTTTTCATAGACGAAAGTGTACTAAAATTGACATTTTCACAAATAAAAACCAAAATTTAAAAGTTTTGGTTGTTTTAATCATAATATATTTTATAAATACTAAAGGTAATATAATCGCAAAATATATATTTTTAGGCACAAAAAAATTGGCAACGTCCTAGTCTCGCATACACTACCTTCGGCGCTGAAGTGCTTAACTTCTGTGTTCGGGATGGGAACAGGTGTATCCACTTCGCTATCGTTACCAATTAAATATAGAGAAATAATTCTCTGAAAACATGATAATGTGATATTTAAGGATATCTCCTAGAAAAAATTAAATAGGATTAAATCCTCGATCTATTAGTACTAGTCAGCTCAACACGTTGCCATGCTTCCACCTCTAGCCTATCAACCTCATCGTCTTTGAGGGATCTTACTTTATAAAAAATGGGAAAACTCATCTTGAAGTTGGCTTCCCGCTTAGATGCTTTCAGCGGTTATCCATTCCATACATAGCTACTCTGCGCTGCCACTGGCGTGACAACAGATACACCAGAGGTATGTCCATTCCGGTCCTCTCGTACTAGGAACAGCTCTCCTCAATTTTCCTACGCCCACGACGGATAGGGACCGAACTGTCTCACGACGTTCTGAACCCAGCTCGCGTGCCACTTTAATGGGCGAACAGCCCAACCCTTGGAAGCGACTACACCTCCAGGATGTGACGAGCCGACATCGAGGTGCCAAACACCACCGTCTATGTGAACT
>CANRBD010000048.1 GCA_947628765.1 uncultured Bacilli bacterium | reverse complement strand
GTTTTAAATAATGAATATTATAAACTAGTAAAAAAATATTATGGTAATAATGTAACTATTGATGAAAGCATAAAATATGAATGGTCGAGAGTACCACATTTCTATTATAATTTTTATGTATATAAATATTCTACCGGTCTAGCAGCTGCTGCATATATTGTTAGAAATATTTTAAGCGGTAAAGAAAATGCTTTAGAAAATTACTTAAAATTTTTAAAAACTGGTGGTAGCATGTATCCACTTGAAGAGCTTAAAATTGCTGGTGTTGATTTAACCAAACCAGAGGTTATTGAAAGTGCGATGAACATGTTTCAAGATTATTTAAACGATTTAAAAGAATTACTTAAATAGGTGGTGAGATTTATGGATAAAAAAGATTATTATGAAGTTTTAGGAGTAAGCAAAGATGCTACCCAAGATGAAATTAAAAGTGCCTTTAGAAAACTAGCTAAAAAGTATCACCCTGATGTTTCCAAAGAACCTAATGCTGCCGAAAAATTTAAAGAAGCCCAAGAAGCTTACGCCGTTTTATCTGACGAAGATAAAAGAAGACAATATGATCAGTTTGGTCATGCGGCTTTTGATAATAATGGCGCTGGTGGATATGACTTTAGTGGTTTTGATTTTTCTGAAATTTTAAGAGAAGCTTTTGGCGGCAGTTTCGGTGGTGGTTTTAGTAGCTTTGATTTTAATGATTTTGCTGGCTTTGGCGGAACTAGAAATAGAAGCGCTAAAGGTAGAGACAAAGTTGTGCGCATGGATTTAGATTTTGAAGAAGCAGTTTTTGGAGCCAAAAAAGAAATCACTTTAACTTTAAATGATACATGCGATGAGTGTCATGGCGAAGGCGGTTTTAATATTAAAACTTGTGATAAATGTCATGGTTCAGGCACGATAACGGCTCAACAACAAACTATTTTTGGAGCCTTTATGACAAAAACCACTTGTGATAAATGTGGTGGTAAAGGTGAAACATATACTAAAGAATGTACTAAATGTCACGGGTTAGGCACAGTTAGAACGAAAAAAAATATCGAAGTAAAAGTTCCAGCTGGTGTTGATACTGGCGTGCAACTACGTATAAAAGAAAAAGGCGAAGCTGGCATTAATGGCGGCCCTAATGGTGATATCTATTTAGAATTTTATGTTAAGGAGCATCCTATTTATAAAAGAGAAGGAAATGATATTTATTTAGATCTTCCACTTACTATTTCTGAAGCGGCTTTAGGCTGTAAGAAAAAAGTTCCAACCTTATATGGGAATATTACATTAACAATTCCGGCTGGTAGTGAAAGTGGTGATAAACATCGCCTTCGTTCTAAAGGTGTTGAAAGTGTGAACTCTTATGGTAAAGGAGATATGTATATTGTTTTAAAAGTGAAAACTCCGCAAAAATTATCTAGGGAACAGAAAAAACTTTTAGAACAACTTTCAAAAACTGGCTTAGATAATGATAAAGATTTCCATAAAATTGAAAAATATTTATAAGTCTTAATTTTTTAAGACTTTTTTCTTAAAATATTACCATAATTATTGACTTTTTATATGAGATTATGTATTATGAAAGAAGAATAGAAGGAGTATGAAGTATGAAACGAGGTTTAAAAATTTTATCTGTATTTGCTTTAATTGTAATGACTACTGGATGCATGAAATTAGATGCAAATATGACCATTAAAAATGATAAAAGTGTAGATTTGAATACGACATTTGCGATGAATAAGAAAGTATTCGAAGCTTTTTCAAATGAAAACGGAACAGAAAATACGGACATAAGTGATGAACAAAGAAAAAATGCCGAAGACAAAGGTTATAAATTACAAAAGTATGAAGATAGTAATATGATCGGTTATACTGCTACCAAAACGGTTCCTGATATTGACCAAATAAGTAAAACCGGAAAAGTTGTCGGTGATTTAGGTATTTTTAACGATGATAATGATACAAAATATTTATTTAGTGTTAAAAAAGGATTTTTGAAAAATACTTATACCGCTACTTTGAAATCATCAGATGTTGATACCGTGAATGAGCAAGTAGATGAGCAAGAGACTTTAGAAGATAATGATGCTACACAAACTGATAGCCAAAATTCACAAACAACTAATCAAGCGACTGATAATAATGGAGCTTCAACGGATAATCAAAATTCACAAACAACTGATAATGCAAATGCACAAAATAGTAATCAAAACACTCAAACTACTGATACCACTCAAGCAAATAATACAACTCAAGCTAATGCCCAAAACAGTAACACTGGAACCAATCAAAACAATTCTATGGCGACAATTAAACCAGGCGATAATATTACCGGTCCCGTGACAATAGTAACTGCTGATGGAGCAATCATGACGATTGCTGAAGGAGTTACTACAACCCTTAAAGAAGGCGAGACCGTTGCTAGCTCTAAAGAAGAAGCTAATACTATAGCCGCTCAAAGAAGAGCAGCCGGCAATACTACTATTAATGGAATGACAACGGAAGATGCTGCTGAATTACAAGAACTCGCATCGACAATGGATATGAAATTTTCTGTTAATTTACCATATAAAGCACTAAGTCATAATGCTAGTAAAACTGAAAATGATGGTAAAACCTTAACATGGGATTTGATGGATACTAAAAAAGATACAATACAATTTGAATTCGAATTATATAATATGACTAACATTTATATTGCTGCTGGTATTGGTGCATTTATCCTATTACTTCTTATTATCATTATTATTTCATCTATAAGAAGAAAACACAAAAAAGCTAATTCTATCAATGATAATGAAACAAAAACTCCTAGTGTTGGAAGTAATGAACAAACTAACTTTATGGATATTCAAAAAGAATTTATGAGTAATAATGAGCCTAATTTACAAACAACGCCAACTGAACCTCAACCAATTACAGACTCACCTATCGGAACACAACCAATTACAGATTCACCTGCCGGAGCTCAACCCGTGGCAGACTCAGCTAATATGAATCCATTTCCGACACAATCAAATGTGATGAATACGCCAAAGAATGATTCAAATGGATTTAATTTTTCAGCATCATTACCTAATATTTCATTAAATAATAGTCCTGCTGGAACTCCAACAGAGTCTCCAGCGCCAGCTTCTGAACAGCCCGCAGTTCCTGAAGGAAATGAAAATCCATCTACCATGAATAATGATGCTTCAAATGATAGTACACCAACTATAAAACCAAATTATTTTAATGATTCAAATTTTTAAACCCTTTATAGGGTTTTTAATTTATAAGGAAATAAATGTCAAATTTTTTGCCCACTCCAGGTTCATATTCATTTCATATACTATAATTAAGAGGTGATTAATTTGAATATTTCTGTCCCTGATTTACTTAAATTATCTAACCCCCATTTAATTGATATTAGACCAATTCCAAATTTTAATAATAATCATATCCCTGGTGCTAAAAATATCAGCTATAATGAACTAATGATAAATCCTAGTAAATATTTAAATAAAAATGAAACATATTATATATATTGTCGCCATGGTCTTACTTCACAAGGCTTATGCCAAATATTAAATAATCAAGGTTATAAAACAGTAAGCGTTATTGGCGGATATGAAGCTTGGTTACTGCAAAATGGCAATTAAAAGTGCTACGAACAGCAACACCAATAAACTCTAAAAATATGGGAAAATAATATTGGTGGTGGATATGCAGTTTAATCGTAATGATGAAAATTATGTATATGATTTTGTTGGAAAGAATATCCGCAAATATCGTAAGAAAAAAGGTTGGACTCAAAAAGAGCTAGCCGAAAAAAGTCGATATTCAAAACAGTTCATTTCTAACATGGAAAATAATGTCCACCAAACATTTTCTTTAGGTACTATTTGGAAACTGTCACAAGTGTTAGAAGTCCAATTATCGGATTTATGTGAAGAACCAGAAAAAGAAAAACAGGAAATTTAAAAGTATATAATGATGCTTTTTCACCGAAAACATCAATATATACTTTTCTTTTGGGAAAATGTTCTTGCAACAAATAGTTAGATAAGATATAATGAAAATGATGGGAGGCTACACTATGGAATACATAATTATCGGATTATTAATTATTATATTAATAGTAAGTATAATATCGCTTACTAAAAACATCAATGAATCTAATATTACTGAAAGACTTGGTAAAATGGAAACCGGTATTGTTAAAGAACTTGGAGATTTTAAAAGTGATTTGGGTGATAATACTAATAAAAATTTTGATAAATTAAATGAAAAAATTGAAAATAAATTAACGCAAATTAATGATAAAGTAAATGAAAGATTAGATCAAAATTTTGAAAAAACTAATAAAACCTTTACTTCAGTATTAGAAAGATTATCAAAAATTGATGAAGCACAAAAGAAAATCGATAATTTATCGAATGATATTGTATCACTTCAAACAGTTTTAACTGATAAAAAAACTCGTGGCATTTTTGGCGAAGTAAATTTAAAACATATTTTAGAAAATGTCTTTGGACCTAATAATAAAGTTTATAAATTACAATATACTTTAAGTAATGGCACGATTGCTGATAGCGTTCTTTTCGCCCCTGAGCCTCTAGGTTTAATTGCCATTGATTCGAAATTTCCTCTTGAAAATTATCAAAATATGGTAGATAAAAATAATGTTCATCGTGAAAATGCTGAAAAATTATTTAAACAAGATATGAAAAAACATATTGATGCCATTGCTGGTAAATATATAATTCCAGGTGAAACGACGGATCAAGCTATTTTGTTTTTACCAGCTGAAGCTATTTTCGCTGAAGTAAATGCTTATCATCAAGATATTATGGATTATGCTTATAAAAAAAGAGTATGGATTACAGGTCCTACTACCTTAATGAGTACTTTAACCACTTTACAAATTATCATGAAAAATATTGAACGTGATAAATATACCAAAGTTATTCAAACAGAACTTCGTTTGTTAGATGAAGAATTTAAACGCTACAAAGATCGTTGGGATAAACTTTCAAGAAGTATTGACACCGTTAGTAAGGATGTTAAAGATATTCATACGACTACTGAAAAAATCACTAAACGATTTAATTCGATTAATGGTGTAGAAATGGAGCAAATACCTCATGAAGAAAATAAATTACTTACTGATACTGATAACGCTGATATGTAGTTTTGTTACAATTTGTGGCGAATTAGATAAAGGTTTTGCGGTTGTTTTAAAAGATGCCAGTATTATCTTTACTATTGCCGTACCATATATAGTAAGAAAGGTATTTAAAATAGAATTAAGCGAAGGCTTTATCACTTTTTGGATTATTTATATTTTTCTAAATCATTATTTAGGCATAATTGCTGAATATTATAATAAATGGGAAGGCTTGGATAAAGTTACCCATACATTATCGGGAGTTCTTTCAGCTTATGGTGCCTCTTTGATTCTTAGATATAATAAAACGAAAAATATCATCGTAAATATTTTATTTATTCTTTCTTTTTCTTGGCTTTGTGCGGGATTATGGGAAACTTTCGAATTTGCTTGTAACTATTTTGTTGGTGGTGATGCCCAAAGAGTAGCCGAAACTGGTGTTTCTGATACAATGTGGGATATGATTGTCGCCTTTTTAGGCGCTATAGCATTTAGTATTTATTATTACTTTTTAAGTAAAATTTTACACAAAAACAGTTAATTAACTGTTTTTAAATGCTTAAATACTATATTTTTATTCGTAAATAGCTTATAATAAAAATAGAGGTGATTTCATGGAGGAAAAAGTTTACGAGATTATCATAGGTCAAAATAAAGCTATAACTTATGAGGAAATCTTGGATAAGTTAGAAGACGAAGAAAAAGAAAAGCTAACGCCAACTTTAATCAAACTAGCTAATGATTTAAAAATAAGAGTCACGAATAAAGGAAAATATGAAAAATTTAATGATGCCAGCCAAAAAATAGGAACTTTAGCTATGAACCCTAAAGGTTTTGGTTTTGTCATCGTTGATGGCGAAGATGAAGACTACTATGTGGCTAAAAATAATATCAATGGGGCGATTAATGGTGATACAGTTATTATTACAGTTATCAATGAAGAAAAAAAAGAAGCTGTAATAAGAAAAATAAATCAAAGAAATTTAAATGATTTATTAGTTGGAGAATTTTATATTAAAGATGGCAAAAACTTTATCGATTTAGATGATGATAAGATAAATATTATTGTCGAAATTCCTGATGAAGATACAAAAGGAGCTGTTACCGGTCATAAAGTAGTAGTTAAGTTAAATAATAATTTAAATAAAAGTAATTACTATCAAGGAAAAATTATCCGTATCTTAGGGCATAAAGATGATCCAGGCGTAGATATTTTATCGATTGCTGCTAAATATAAAATTAATGATGTTTTTTCTCCTGATGTTATTAAGGAATTAGAAATGATTCCTTCAGCGGTAAAACCCGAAGAATTAGAAGATCGAAAAGACTTAAGAGATGAAATGATTTTTACCATTGATGGTGATGATACTAAAGATATCGATGACGCTATTAGTTTAAAAAAAGAAAATGGTCATTATACTTTAGGCGTGCATATTGCCGATGTTTCTTATTATGTTAAAGAAAATACAGCCATTGGTGATGAAGCCTATAACCGTGGTACGAGTTCTTATCTAGCCGATACAGTAATTCCAATGCTCCCACACCAACTTTCAAATGGTATTTGTTCATTAAATCCTAATGAAGATAGGTTAGCTATTTCATGTGTGATGGAAATTGATGAAAAAGGTAATACACTAAGCAGTGAAATTTTTGAAAGTGTTATTCGTTCTAGGAAACAAATGACTTATAAAAATGTTAATCAAATCATTGAAAAGGATATTATTCCTGAGGGTTATGAAGAATTTGCGGATACACTAAAGGAAATGCATGAGCTAGCGAAAATAATTCGCAAAAATAAAATAAGTAGAGGTTATATTGATTTTGATACTGATGAACCTAAAATTATTGTCGATGGAAATGGCAAGGCCATTGATATCAAAAAGCGTGAACGTGGTGAAGGTGAAAAGTTAATCGAAGACTTTATGATATGCGCAAATGAAGCTGTAGCTACGACCATTACTTATATGGAATTACCATTTATCTATCGTGTACATGGTATGCCTGATGAAGAAAAAATTAGAAATTTCTTAAACTTTGTAGGTGTATTAGGTTATAAAGTAAATGCTAATTTAAGAAATATTAATCCCAAAACAATCCAAAGTATTTTAGATCAATTACGCGATAAAAAAGAATATCCTATTTTATCCACTATGCTTTTAAGAAGTATGAAAAAAGCAGTTTATGATAGTACTAATATTGGTCACTTTGGTTTGGCTAGTAAATGTTATACACATTTTACTTCGCCAATTAGAAGATTTCCAGATTTAACTGTCCATAGGTTATTAAGAACTTATTTATTTAAACATCAAATTAATAATGAAACTATTAATTATTTTACTAGTAAACTTCCGCAAGTAGCGCTTCAATCATCAGAAAGAGAAAGAGCAGCTGTAGAATGTGAAAGAGATGTAACCGATATGAAAATGGCCGAATATATGCTTGATCATATTGGCGAAACTTTTGAAGGTATGATTAATACAGTTACTAATTATGGTATGTATGTTGAACTAGATAATCTAGTTGAAGGAATGATTAGAATTGATGATTTAGATGATGATTATTATTTCTACCAAGAGTCTACTTATAGCTTAATCGGTAAAAGGACGAAGAAAAGATATATGATTGGTGATAAAGTAAAAGTCACAGTCGATAGTGTTATTAAAGATAAAGGTTTAATTAATTTTGTTCTCGCAAAAAAAGGTGATACAAATGGAAATAGTAAACAGAAAAGCTAAATATGATTACGATATTCTTGACACAATCGAAGCAGGGATTGTTTTAACTGGGACAGAAATTAAATCTATAAGACTTGGTAAAGCCCAGCTTAAAGATAGTTATGCCACTATTAAAAAGGGTGAAGCTATTTTAATTAATATGCATATTAGCCAGTATAAACAAGGCAATCAATTTAATCATGATGAAACTAGAACCCGAAAACTTTTGTTACACAAAAAAGAAATTTTAAAACTTAATGATAAAATTAAATTAGAAGGTTTTACTTTAGTGCCTTTAAAACTTTACTTTGTTAAAAATAAAGCTAAAATTTTATTAGGCATTGGCAAAGGTAAAAAAACATACGATAAAAGAGAAGCTATAAAAAAACGTGATATTGAAAAAGATCTTAAAGCTAGATTAAAAAGATAGGTTGTACCTAATTTATATAAATTAGGTACAACCTTATACAATTTATGTTTAACTTTACATAAATAAAGAATTATGTTAGAATATAATCTACA
>CANRBD010000047.1 GCA_947628765.1 uncultured Bacilli bacterium | reverse complement strand
AAATATAGAAAAAGACACATATGATAAAACTTTCAATTCAAAACCCCTAGAATAAAATCTAGGGGTTTATTGATAGCCTAAAAAATAATGAAAAACTATTCTTTTTCAATTTGTTCCTTTGTTTGAATATCGATTTTATGATTGGGAATTTCTAATCCCCAATTATCCCATCCATTATAATTATTTCTAGCAAATAATTCTATTTTGTTTTGCTTAGGGAACATTTTAGTTATACCATCAATAACTTGTAAAGGTTTTTCACTATGAGCACTCCTTGGAACTTCAACTAGTTGTTTAATATTTCTTGCACCTCTAGGAGAAGGTATTGTACCTTTTTTAAACACTATACAGAATTCAGTTTGGGAAAGAGTATATCTGCCTGGATTATGAATCATTTTGTCCCAAACAAAAGCTACAGTCTTGTATTCAAATCCCCATGACTCTCCTAATTTTATTGAATTAGCAAATTGAGGACCGGTTGTCCACATAAATAATAAACAACTTTTATTATCTGCTATTTTATTGATGTCAAGGCCCATTAAATCTTTTAATTTCAATGTTGGATATTTAAATGATGCGGAACTTAAAAATATATTTTTTTTAAATCCAATATTTTCAGATTTAATTGTTGATTTGTCATATTGCATTTTTCCACCATAATCCCAAGGTGGGTCCATATAAATTACTTGATATTTTTTATCGGGTAATTGTGGGTATATATCATCTAAAGGATTAACTTTTGTTCTCTTATGCTGTTGGACACGATAAATTGAGTAGGCTGTAATATCCTTTTCATTTTCGTCTTGCATCTTATTCACTTCCCATATTATTATACCTTTTATCAAAAAAATAGTCAATATAATTGTTGCATATATGCCGTTGTGATATATGCAACTTTTGTAATATAATTATATAGAGGTTGGTTATATGAAAGAGTTTCTAATTAAATTTGGTAAAGTCGTAAAAGAAAAAAGAAAAGCCACTGGCTTAAGTCAAGAAGCATTTGCTTATAAAGTAGGGATTGATCGAGCATATTATTCTTCTATTGAAAATGGAAAACATAATTTGTCTTTATTACAAATAAAGAAAATAGCAGATGGATTAAATATATCAATTAAAGAATTATTTGAAAAGATGTAGGGAGTGACTTATATGGGAAAATCGGCATTAAGCGGAAGAGATAATTGGGAAACCGTTTCTGGTAAAAAAGCTCTAGGAGCTGAGCAAGATTTATATGAAGTTTTTACTAAAGAATTTGAAGGAACAAAATATAAATTACATAAAAAACCTAAGCATTTAAAAAAATTATATGCTTCTGTTGTATTAGATGATGAAGTAATTAAACAAATCTTTAATCCAGATATTGATTTAGACAATAAATTATGGGGTGTTGAGCCGGACTTTGCAATAGAAAATACAGAAACTGGGAAAATTCTTTTTGGAGAAATAAAAAGGCAAGATGGCTGGGTTGAAGGTAAAAATCCCAGTGCTGGAAGAGGCAATGCTCATGAGAGATTATGTAAATTATTTACTCCAGGATTATTAAAAGCATATAGACAAATTGGTGGTATTGATGCGGAAGAGGTCTTACCTTTTTGGGTAGTATTTCAAGGAGATATTACTCGGGATCCAAAACGTGTAAGAGAGATTACTTTTTGGTTTGATAAATATTACATGAATTTCTTTATGTGGAGACCAGGAATGTCTGGAGAAAAATTAATTGAACATTTTAATAAATATTTGAAAAATTATTTAGACTAAAAAAGAGGATTATTCTCTTTGGACTATCAATAAACCCTTAGATTTTATTCTAGGGGTTTTTGATTGAAATATTTAAGAAAACTTCTAAAATATTTTCGCTCAAGTATGCAGGAAGATTATAGAAAAATTTGTGAAGAAAAATAATATTAAAGTAACCTTTCGTGGTTTAAGACATTTTTTCGTTTTATATTATTAACTGGGTACAAAACTTTAATTTAAATCGAAAGTTTGATATAATTATTATAATAATTAGTGTAGGAGAATAAATATGGAAAATAAACTGATAGAATTTTTAAAAAGTATTTATTTTAAAAGCCTAGAATTAGAACAAAAATACCCTGATGAAACAAGCAAATCATCATTCATGGGTTATGATGGTTATTTAAGTGAATATATCAATAATTTAATACAACTTATTCAAAATGATGATACATATATTATTTCACCCGATATTTTAATGCCCATTATTGTGAAAGAATTTAATTCTGAATATATGGGTGATAGTTTTGAAAGTTATGATAACCTTTGTGCCTTTTTTGGCGTCAAACATTATCCGATTTCCAGCGCAGGCCAACTTTTAAATACTATAACGGAAAAGTTGCCTAAAGACTTTGGACAAGAAATGGAAAAATTGTATTTTAATGATAGTCATTTAATTGGACTTCATGGTACGGCACTTCCGCCAAGCCAAATTCAAGAAGAGATTTTTGAAAATGGTCTTCTTTGCAATTATGAAAACAATCTTGGAAGTACGGTAAATATTAAAGGTGAAAATTTGCCGTTTGATAGATTTTTAAGATATGTATATAAACCGAATGCTAATGAATGTGCAATAATTGTATGTATTCCTAATGAAAATTTACAAAGTCCAATGTGGCGGCAAGATCAAAACAATTTTTATTTAAATCCTAAATATTTATATGGCTATTATTTATCCCATAAACAAGCCGAGTTTAATGATATGGTGGAAATTATCCATAATCCCAAATACTTAGATATTACAAATGATGATAAATATATTTTAGAAGATAACAGTTTAGCTAAAAAGTGTGTATATTAATATCAAAATATATAAGCAATATTTTGATATTTAAAAAGCCTTTATAATATAAGGTTTTTTGTTTGATATAAAGTTTTGTCAAAGTATTCAATAAATCCCATAAATTTAAATTTTTCGGCAGCAATATTTGATAAGATTTTTAATAGAATTAAAGTTTTATATTTTAAGATAATATACAGCATATTAATGAAATAAATTTTCATATTTCTATTGAATAATATAACTATAAAATGTTATAATTATTATAATAAAAAGAGGGTGTAACAATGAAATTAGTTGTATGTGATGTATCCAGAATTAAAATATATCCACTACCAACCAGTATGGAAGATATATATATTATCGAAGATACATTTGGAATAAACCAAATTAAAGAAAGTATTTTTTTAGAACCAAGTGATAATAAATGGTCAATCAAATCTGATGAATCAATACAATTAATTTCAAATAACCAAGTTTTAACAAGAGCCGCTTTAACAGAATATGTTAGTTATGATTTAAAATTTTCGGATTTAAGTATACCTCTTTCTATTTATTTAGTGCCTGATTTAGAAGAATATACTTCTTGTAATGTGGAAAGCAGTATTACAATAGGTAATTCTAATACGGATAAAATTGTTTATAACAAAGCTGGTGTAGGACCTAGTGATGTTACGATAAATAATAATATTATTACTACACAAACTGATATGTTATATGTGAATTCACAAAAGGTAAAAGCCAAAGCTTTAAATTTAGGGGATGTAATCTTTTTTAATGGTCTAAAAATAATTTGGATGGGCGCATATTTAAAGATTAATAATCCTAATAGTCAAGTTATTTTAAATTTAACTAATCATACGGAAACAAAAATTAAAAATGAATATACACCAACTACCGAAGCTGAAAAAAAGATTATATTATATAATGATAATCAAGTATTTTTTCATACTCCAAGAATAAAATCAGAAATAAAAGAAGAAAAAATAAAAATTGATGCTCCACCAACTGAAGAACGCGATGAACAAATGCCAATGTTTTTAACGGTAGGAACTTCAGCGATTATTGGATTAACTTCTTGTGTCACAGGAGTTTCTGCTGTTCACGGGTTGCTAACTGGTACAACAGATAAATTTAATGCCTATATGCAGCTTATAATCTGCTTTTTGATGTTGATTGCTTGTATTGGCTTTCCTATGTTAGTAGCTTTATGGCAAAAGAATCGTATCAAGAAAAAAGAACGACTACGTCAAAAACGTTATACTCAATATTTAGATAAAAAAGAAATAGCCATCGAAGAAATCATGAAAAAGCAAGAAGCTATTTTGTATCAAAATAATTTAAGTCTTAAAGAAATTATTGCTTCGATAACTAATAAAGATACTAATATTTGGAGCCGAGAGATTCTCGATAACGATTTTTTAACCATTAGACTTGGTCTAGGAGAACAACCATGCAAAATAAATGTTAGTGTAATAGAAGATGCCTTTTCACTATATGATGATAACTTAAGAGATAATGCTGTTAATATGACTAATATGAAAAGGATGATCAAAAATGTACCTATTGCTATTTCATTAGTAGAAAATAGAGTAACACCATTTATTATAAATTGTAACTTTAAGCAAAACTATATTGATAGTTTATTATTACAATTAATTTATTATTATAGTGGTGCGGATTTAAAGATTGTCGTCTTTACTAATGAAACTAATGCCGCTAATTGGGACTATTTAAAATATATGCCTCATAATTGGAATGAAGATTTAGATATTAGATTTTTTGCTACCAATGAGGCGGAAAAAGTTCAAGTTTCTATGTATCTTGAAAAAGAATATAAAAAGCGTTTGGAGCATGATGAAGAGCACCAGCAGCAAGATGCTGCCGATTATGATGATTCTCCATATAAAACTTTTGATACATACTATTTAATTATTACGGATGATGTTAAGACCATAAAAGATGTTCCTATTTTTGATAGGATTATGAATAGTGCAAAAAACTTTGGTTTTTCAATTATGTTATTTGAAACTTTATTGAAAAATTTACCAAGTAGATTTAAAAAATTTGTATCAATCTCCCCTAATAGTAGCGGAATTTTTGATAGAACTTTAGATATTGATAGTCAAGTTCAATTTAAACCAGAATATTTAGAAAATATAAATATTACAGATTTTTCTAAAATTTTAGCTAATATACCATTGTTCTCAAAAACGCAAACTAAACAAATCCCATCTTCAATATCATTTTTAGATATGTATAAAGTGGGTAAGGTAGAACAATTAAATATTGTTAATAGATGGCATGACAATGATACTACAATGAGCTTACGTGCTCCGGTTGGTATTAAAGAATATGAAAAAATTGTCGAACTAGATTTACATGAAAAATTCCACGGTCCACATGGACTAATTGCCGGAATGACTGGTAGTGGTAAAAGTGAATTTATTATTACTTATATTTTATCGATGGCGATAAATTATGATCCAAGAGAAGTTCAATTTGTTTTAATCGATTATAAAGGTGGCGGTTTAGCGGGAGCTTTTGAAAATAGAGAAGCTAATATTAAAATTCCACATTTAGTAGGAACAATCACGAACTTAGATGTCAGTGAAATGCATCGTACTTTAGTATCGATTAAAAGCGAGCTTAAACGCCGTCAAGTAGCCTTTAATAATGCCCGCAACTTATTAGGCGAAGGAACTATCGATATATATAAATATCAAAGGTTATATCGTGAAGGAAAAGTTAAAGATCCAATTTCTCATTTATTTGTAATTGCTGATGAATTTGCCGAATTAAAAGACCAACAACCTGATTTTATGGATGAATTAATATCTACAGCCCGAATTGGTCGTAGTTTAGGAGTCCATTTAATTTTAGCTACGCAAAAGCCTACGGGAGTAGTTAATGATCAAATCTGGTCGAATTCAAAATTTCATATCTGTCTTAAAGTCCAAACTAATGAAGATAGTATTGAAATGCTTAAGAAAAATGATGCGGCAAATATTAAAGAAACTGGAAGATTTTACTTGCAGGTAGGTAACGATGAAATTTTTGAGCTAGCGCAATCTGCTTGGGCTGGAGCAAAATATATACCAGCAAATCGTATGGTGAAAAAAATTGATGATAGTTTAGAGTTTATTAGTAATGATGGTATGACTATTAAAAAAACTAATGACGAGTTAAAGCCTAGTGAAATAGTCGAATTAGGAGAACAATTAACCAATATTGTTAAATATCTATATCATGTGGCTAAAAGAGAAAATATACCTTTTTCATCATTATGGCTACCTAGTATGCCTAATGATATTTATGTTGGTAATTTAGTAGCTAAATATCAATTTAAACCTAAATTTTTACCAATGGAAATACCAGTTGGTGAATATGATAAGCCAGCCAAACAAGAACAGGGTCTTTATACGATTGATTTAACGTGTAAAAATACAATTATTTATGGTAGCCCTGGTTCAGGTAAAGAAAACTTATTAACGACCCTTATTTTTACGGCTTGTCTTTATCATAATCCACGAAACTTACAGTTTTATATTTTAGATTTTGGTTCAGAATCTTTACGAGTATTTAATAAAATGCCGCATGTTGGCGATGTAATTTTTGTCGATGAATCAGATAAGATTAACACCTATTTTAATTTTATTGAAAAAGAAGTTAAAAAACGAAAAGAATTATTTGCTGAATATTCAGGTGATTTTCAAAGTTATTGCAAGTCTAGTGGAAAGACAGTACCACTAATTGTTTCAGTTATCAATGGATTTGAATCTTTTGGTGAACATTATGGTGGTTTAGAATATGATTTTTCACGTATTATAAGAGAAAGTAGTAAATATGGTATTGTTTTTGTTACAACAGCAGTTTCGACTAATGCCCTTAGAGCTAGTTTGCTAGACTGCTTTAATAATAAGATATTATTACAAGTTACAGAAGCTTTTGATTACAGATATATTTTGAATGCTGCTCCTGGCTTTATGCCTAAAAAAGTCTTTGGTCGTGGTGCGGCAATAGTTAATGAAGAAGCCTGTGAAATTCAAACAGCTTATATTGGCGCGAAAGATAATATTAATAATCTGATAAGAACTTATAGTAAAACTTTATTTGAAAAAACCAATTATAAGGCTAAAGAAATTAAAGTATTACCACGAGTCGTTACTTTAAAACACCTATTGAAAAAGCCAAAAACAATCGATAAAATTCCTCTTGGATTTAGTATTGATGATGGCGATGTGGTTTACTATAACTTTATTAAAAGACAA
Source organism: uncultured Bacilli bacterium (assembly GCA_947628765.1). Lineage (GTDB taxonomy): Bacteria > Bacillota_I > Bacilli_A > RF39 > UBA660 > Coprosoma. Next base: position 2,010 of record CANRBD010000047.1, on the reverse strand, counting down.
TTTAATTTAGTTTTAGGTAAAAGAGTCATTGAAGATGTAAATGTTATGTGCGGACTAATTGATTTGTTTGATGCTGCTAAAAATATAAAAATTAATATTTTAGACTTTTTATCTTGTATTCAAACAGATGGCGAAGTTAATTATTATAATGTTGATTTTAAAGCTGCCCTTTCGGATATTATGAATAGTAAAGAACCTACAATTAACTTTTTAATAGGTCTTGGTAATTATAAAAAGACTATGTCATTAGAAGAACGAAAAATGCTTGATAATATTATGAATAGTCCCGCGCAATATCCTAATCAGTTCTTTATAATTGTTGATAATGTGGATCGCTTTAAAAATCTTCAACATGAAAATTGGTATGCAAATATTCCTAAAAACATTGGTCTTTGGTGTGGTGATGACATCGATGAACAAGATGTACTTATAACTGAAGATTTAAAAGCTTATGATATTCAAGACGTTAATAAAGACACTATTTATGTAATTGAAAATAGTCAATATCAATTAGTAAAAGGTATTGGTAATGATGGAGGGATGCTTTAATGGATAGGAAAGTATTAGTAAAATTAATTGTACCAGAAATCGACCAAACTTTTGATGTGTTTTTACCGGTTAATAAAAAAATCGGCAACATTATCAATTTGCTTAATCACGCACTTAATGAGATGACGGGCTATTTCACTATTTCAGATACTAATCAGCTTTATAACGCCCTAACTAAAACTAAATATGAGCCCAATATTTTATTGGCCCAAAGTGATATAAGAAATGGAACCACATTAGTTTTAATACAATAAAAAAAGGGTTTTAATAAAACCTTTTTTTTATGCAGCAGTTCCGGCAGCTCCGGTACTACCTGCTTCGCCAGCGCTTTCTCCTTCACCAGCACTATTTATACTTTTAGTTGCACTAGTGAATGATGAATTTTCAGTATCATTTTTAGCATAAGCAGCTTGCATTTCTTTAAATACTTCACTCATGCTATTTAACTTAGCTGTTAATGTTTTAAGTTGTTGATTAATAGCTTCATTTAATTGGTTTAAAGTATTTTCAGAATTAGAGCCTTTAATTCCTCTTTGGATATCAGCTCTTGTAGCTTCAATACCAATTTTAGATGCAACAGCAGTATAATAATCTTGTAATGCTTGTTGCATAGCGCCTACTTTATCAGCGTTTAAACCAACGGTTCCGTAGTCATTTGGATAACTACCACTACCGCTAGTAGCAGCTACTGTAGTCATTTATATTCCTCCTTTATTATTTAATTTGACTTGATATTCCCTGCAAAAGATCAGCATTAACATTTTGCATTTTTCCAAACTGTTGGGCATCGTTGACTACTGCATCTCCCAAGATTTGTTTATATCTTTTGTAAGATTCCGCAAGATTAGCCACAGCTTGTTTAAATTCAGCAATCATTTTGTCAGCATCTGGACCTTGCCAGTTACTTTGTACAGTATTGATAAAATTCTGATATTCAGGAGCAGTTGTCAAAAGTTGAATAGATCTATCAATATCGTGCCATGATTCAATTAATAATCTGCTGGTTCCAACTTGATCGCGTCCATAAGTCGCATTCGCAATATTAAAATCTCCTTGTGCCATATTTTCTCCTCTCTAAAGGAATAGTACCTTAATTTGATAATAACATAAATAGTAAGAAGTTTCAAGCAAAGTTCCAGAATATAAATGAATCGCTGTCAATAGTTGTCAAAAATGATATCTATTATATAAATGCATGAACTTTTTAATAGTAAAATAGTATAAAAATTTTTGAATATTACAGATTTTACCATTTTAAAATCAAGATTTAATCTAAAAATTAACGAAAAAGCTAAAATTAAGTTAAAAAAATGTTTATTTTTATAAAAAATGTGTTATAATTAGTATGTCTCTTGTATTGAGACATATAATTTAAATGGTTTAAATGCCTGAGTGGCGAAATTGGTAGACGCACAGGACTTAAAATCCTGCGGGAGTCATATCCCGTGCCGGTTCAAGTCC
>CANRBD010000046.1 GCA_947628765.1 uncultured Bacilli bacterium | reverse complement strand
CTTGTCATCAGTAATTCACTAGGCATTGTTATGTAATAAACACTAAGTACTAATATCAAACTAAAAAGCGTTAAAAACCACAATCCTCTTTTATTAATCATTATTATCCCTCCTGGTATATTCTAATTAATTATATTAAGGGTTTAATATTTTATTACATTTTTAAGACCAAAATTGTAAACAAAAAAGGAAATCCTTATAATAATTTCCTTTTGTTCTAATATTTTATTCAATATCTTGGCTTTTTTTAATATAATCATTTTCTAAAGATGAAATATCATTTGGACTCATAAACAATAAAACCGTATCTTTATATTTTAAAAGCTTATCAGCTTCATCCATATTTATATGTTCCGCTTTCGGAATTTTTTTGATTAAATCTTCACTAGTAATTAATTCTTCGGTTTCTCGTGAAGCATGGATATCCATGATATAAGCCTTATCAACTTCTTTTAAAATATCAATATAATCATCTTTAAATTCTAAAGTTCTCGTATATGTATGAGGCTGAAAAATAACGACAATTTTTTTATTTTCATATTTTTGCTTAACAGCTTTAAGCGTAGCTTTCATCTCTGCGGGATGATGAGCATAATCATCGACAACTACATTATCGCCTAAAATAGTTTCCGCAAATCTTCTTTTAGGACCAGTAAATGTTTTTAATTTATTAGCTAATTCTTTAGCTTCAATGCGTTCATAATAACAAATACCAATTACCGCTAAAGTATTTAATAATTGATGTTTACCATAAATAGGCAAATCAAAATGACCATAGTAATTGTCTTCGACAAAAACATCAAAAGTTGTGCCTTCTTTAGAATACTGGACATCTTTAGCAATAATATCGTTGTCATCATCTAAACCATAAAAGAAAATGGGTTTAGCAATTTCTAAACTATGAGTATAAGGATCATCACCACAAGCAATAACCATTTTTTCAGCATTATCAGCATACTCTCTATAAGCATCAATTACATCATCGATATCGTGAAAATAATCAACATGATCTAAATCGATATTCGTAATAATTGCATAATAAGGATGGTATGCGAGAAAATGTCTTTTATATTCACAAGCTTCTAAGACAAAATACTTGTTTTCTTTATTAGCATGCCCTGTTCCATCACCAATTAAATAATTGGCGCCGGCTAATTCATCTAAAACATGCGAAAGCATCGAAGTGGTACTAGTTTTACCATGACAACCAGCTACCGTAATTGTTTCAAACATATTGGTCAGTTTAGCCACCATTTCTTCATAGGAATGTATAGTAAGTCCCATTTCCATAGCTCTAGCGACTTCGACATTATCTTCAGTAAAGGCATTACCTTTTACGATAATCATATCTTTTTTGATATTATCTTTATCAAAAGGTAAAATCTTAATTTTTCTTTCTAATAAACCTTCTTCAGTAAAGAAATGAGACTCGACATCACTTCCCATAACTTCATAACCTAAGTCAAACAAAATACTCGCTAGAGCACTCATACCTGACCCTTTTATTCCAATAAAATAATACATTTTTATGGCCTCCTAACCCAAAACCTCAATTAAATATGGACCTAATATTAATACCATAATAAGTGGTACTATAAATATTACGGACACAATACTAACTTTATTTGGTATTTTATTAATCTGCCCCTTTATTTCTAATATTTGTTTTTCCCTTAAAAAATCTATTTGATTATACATTGTATCTAAAATACTATTACCAAATTGATTTGTTTGGATAATATTTAAAATTATATTATTAATGGTCTCTGATGGAATGCGCTTTTTCATATCTTCAAGTGCTTCTAATAATGATTTACCAAAATTCATCTCCAACAAAGCTTTTTTAAATTCATCTGAAAGTTCTGAATCGACATTATCACAAGTTACTATTAATGATTGTTCTAAATTTCGTCCTGATTCTAAAGTTAAAGTGAGAATTTCAAAAAATTGTAATGCTTGATAATCCAAACGACTAATGCGCCTTTTTAACTTTCTTACTATAAATATGTAATAGAATAAATAATAATACCCAATGGCTACAAAAGGTGCATATATATATCCATTATCACTAATATATATAGTAATTATAAAGACTAAAATGGTCGTAAAAAGTCTAGTGTTACAAAAAGATAAAGTAGTAAATTTAGTCTCATTACCTAAACTAGTAAGCTTTTCTGAAATATTTTTAATATCTTTTTTCCGGTAAATAAGACGGGTTATTTTTTTGTCATCCATTTAAATCACCACCCTCATTATTTTACGAACGCAAATGATAAAGATAATATAATATATAATCATTCCTAAAAGCATCATAATTCCTAATTTAGTATTTATAAATGGTAGAAAATAAGAAGGATTAATAAAGCTTACAAATAAGACGAATAAAAATGGCACGGTAAATAATACATAGACAATAATTTTGCTGCTACCGGTTAGCGATCTAAGTTCTAATCTTAATTTTTTCTTATTAAATAATGTTTTTTCAATGGCACTAAAAACTTCTGTAATATTGCCACCTGTCTTATTTAAAATGGAAAGTGAAGCGGTTAAATAATTAACTTCATCTAGTTTTACCCGGTCAGCAAATCTTTTAAAAATAACATCTATGCCTAGTCCATAAGAAAGTTCTAAACTCATTTTTTTAAATTCTTTACCTATTTCTCCCTCGACTTCATTACTGACAATATCAATCGCTTGGGTAATACTACGCCCTGATTTAAAAGCATTATTCATCACAATAATTGCAGATAACAAATCATTTTCTAACTTTTGCCTATATATTTTATATTTAACAAAATAAAGAATATCTAAAACAAAGAATCCAATAATTAATGGAATAATAATTTCATAAACAGAAATCATTTTAAACTGAATAGTGATAGAAAAAATCACAATTATCAAAAATGCCAAAGCAATAACCACTTTACCAGCTAAAATTTCCATACCACTACTGTGAATAGAACTAACTTTAGTATATTTTTCTAATTTAGTAGCGTATTTTTGATTTATATTAGAAAATTTTAAAACTCCAATTATTTTAGTTAAAACTCCATGATAATAATTAAATAAACGATCAAAGAAAGAAATATTATGACTTTTAGTTGGTTCAATTATAAAAGGATCTAAACGTTTTTCTAATTTAAAATTTTTTCTAATTCTAATAATCGGTATTAAAATTAGAAAAAGAATGATAAGGGCCCCAATTTGAAACAATAATAACTGATTAAAATTACTAACAACATTTATATCGACATCTTTTTGAGCCACGTTGCCCGCTTCATCACTAACTGTATAAGTTAATGTTTTGACTCCTGTGGTACTTAAATCAATATTATTACTAGTAATTTTAGCCGTTAAATTTCCATCATGATTATCCGAAGCGGTTATGTTAATATCATTTAAAGCCGCTTGATCGTGTTTTTTTATTTCGATGTTTTTATCAGATAACTTTAAAATAGGCGCATCTTTATCGATAGTATAAATTCCACTATTAGTTACAAATTGTTGACCTAAAGAATCATAACTCGTTACCGATATTTGATAATTTCCAGTCGCATCTAAAACAATATTACTAGGTGCCTTAGTGTTTACTAAAACTGTTTTAACTACTTTACCATCTTTATAAATGGCATAACTGTAATGAACTATATTTTCAGATGGTGAAAAAGAGACTACAATGTCTTTATTTACTGGCTTTGTTTGCTTATTAATGTTAAAAGTTCCACCATCCATCATATAATCCTCCTATTTGAATATTTCGGCAATATCTTCAATGCCTTTAGCTTTAATTTTGTCAACCACTTTAGGTACATAATTATGCATTAAAAATTCTCCTACGACATCGCCATTTGGCAGTACTCCGGTTTGACGAAATTTAAAAATCTCTTTTTGAATAATTTCATTATTTTTAATTCCAATAATTTCATTAATACTAGTAACTCTTCTGCGACCATCACTAAATCTTCGAACTTGAACGACAATATCAATAGCATCATCGATATATTCACGAATAGCCGTTACTGGTATTTCGACCCCATTCATAAGGACCATGGTCTCTAGTCTATTAAGCGCATCCTCAGGCCCATTAGCGTGCATAGTCGTCATACTACCATCGTGACCCGTATTCATCGCTTGCAACATATCAAAAGCTTCTTTACCACGAACTTCTCCAACAATAATGCGGTCAGGTCGCATACGCAAACTATTAATAACTAAATCACGCACGGTTACTAAACCGGTACCCTCATAATTGTTATTCCTTGTTTCTAATGAAAGAACATGTGGCTGTTTAAGTTTAAGTTCAGCAGCATCTTCGATAGTAATAATACGTTCATCGGGAAAACAAAACGAAGATAAAACATTTAGTAAAGTTGTTTTACCAGCGCCCGTTCCACCGACAACTAAAATATTTAATTTAGCATGCACACAAGCCTCTAAGAATCTAGCCATATAAGGCGTAAGCGTTCCGGTTCTAAGAAAATCATCGATATTAGCTAAATCCTGTTTGAATTTACGAATCGTTAAAACTGGTCCATTTAAACATAATGGCGGAAGTACCGCATTAAGTCTGGAACCATCATCTAATCTGGCATCTACCATAGGATGCGCCGTATCAATAGTTCTGCCTAAAGGTTGAACTAATCTTTGAATAACTCTTACAATATGTTCATCATTAACAAAACTTGTAGTGCCATCACGTCTTAAATGACCATCGATTTCGATATAGACTTCATCTTTACCATTAACCATTATCTCGGTAATATCTTTATCTTTTAAAAGCTCAGTAAGTGGCCCATAACCATTGATTTCATTATCAATTAAATTATAAATATAATTTCTTTCGTTACTATTTAAATCATAGCCTTCGATAATCTTATCAATTTGAGCTTTAACAAAGTCATCCATAGATTCATGACTATGAACATCATTATCAATTAAATTTTGAATAATTTTATTGCGTAATTTTTCTAATAACACTTTATCAGGAAAGGCATCATAATCATTTGTCTCTAAAATTTCATTAGTGTCATCAAGATTTACATCAAATTCATCTGTAAACTTCTTTTGCATAGCCTTCCCTCCTATTCTTTAATTATTGTTTCTAACAAATTTTTAAGGGCGATTCCGCCTTTACTTTTCATAACATTTTTATCAAGAGTCATAATTTTTCCTTGATAAACGTAATCATCTATATGATGATTATAAAATCCTTTCGGAATTAGACAATCGATATTCTCCCCTAAAGCATTTTTAACATCAATTTTACTATAACTACCGTTATTTGGATAAGCTTCATTTAAAATAATTTTATAATTATGTTTATCCATATCGTGATAAATAGCAATCATCGATTTCATATTTTTAATATCCATTAAATCACTAGTCATAACATACAAAACTGCATCACTGGCATCTAAAGCAATTAAATTAGTCTGTTCCATCGTATGTGTAGTATCAATTAAAATCACATCATACTGTAAAATCAAGCGGCTTAAGATAATACTAATATACTTTGCTTTAATTTTACTACCATTTCGAGGATCAACAGGAGCGGCTAAAACATCGATATAATCATTATATTTAGCCACATAATCACTAAATTGATTAAAACGGTTATTCATATAATCTTCACATAAGGTATAAATATCACTGCCTTTATCTAAATTAAGCATGGCCGCAATACTTCCACTATATAAATCTAAATCGACAATAATTGTTCTAAGTTTCATTTCGGATAAAAAACCTGCTAAATTTAAAACTGTTGTGGTTTTACCTGTACCACCTTTTACTGAGGTTACAGTAATAACTTTTGCTTTATTTAGTGCCATAATCCACCTCTTAATTCTTTTTTATTATTATTTGGTTATCTTTTTTATAACCAGTATAAGTTATATTAATATCATAAGTCTTTTCAAAAAACGATTTAAATAAACCTTCTTTTTGGTCTTTTACTGTAATACTAATCTTATTATCACTAATTGTAATTTCTTTAGCACCTTTTATATTTGCATCCATCATTTTTTGCATTTTATCTTTGACTAAAGCATCATCTAAATGCCTAAGTCCATACTTGATGGTTTCATTAATTGTTTGTTCATATTTGCTTTTGGTAATATACATTTGCCCTAGCTCAATAATATATCCTATAATAAGTAAAAATAATGGTAACAATAAAACAAAGATTACTAAAGCTTGGCCATGATTATTGAGTTTCATCTAAATCACCCTTATAAATAGTTTGGGAAGTTTTAGCCATATAATCTTTTCCCAATACATTACTTAAAATGGGAGCAGATACTTTAATATTTTTTTTTAAAGTAATCTCCACCATATCATTGACTTCTTTTTCTTCATATTTTAAATTTTCTTTAGCCACGTACGCTAGCATTTCTTCTTTTTCATTATTTTGATATAATTCTACAACTGTAGCCATTGAGTTATTTAAATTTATTTTTTGCACAAAAATACTCCCTAGATCAGTTAAAATCACTACGGAAACTAAGATAACTGGTAATATTAAAATAAATTCTACAAGTGCCTGCCCTTTATTATTCATATTCTCACGCTACCTATCATATAAATTATACCAAAAAAACATGTAAATAACAATAATTTTAACTATTGAAAATAAAATTAAAGAGCTACAGATTAAGTGGTTTTAAATTATAAAGGTAAAATTTGACATTTCTTATTTATCGGTGTATTATAACCCCTTGCAAAGGGATATTTAGAATGTTACAATTTAAGTATAAAGAGGTGATATATATGGTAAAGTATAAATTAGACAAAGATTTAAGTAAAGGTGTATTTTTAGCCATTCGTGGTGGTGGCATCAAATCCGCCTCAGCGATTGGCGTTTTAAAATTTTTAGAAGAAGCCGGCATCGAAGTTAAAGGTGTTGCAGGCGCTAGTTTAGGTTCAATCGTAGCCTCTTTAATAGCTAATGGCTATGACTCTAAAACTATTTTAGACTTATTTTTAAAGTATAATAAAGTATTAACTAAAGGCGCTAAAATATTAGGTGGTCGTGGTTCTGTCGTCGTTGAAGAATCTGTAAATAAAGAAATTGGTAATAAAACATTTAAAGAATTAGAAAAACCATTATACATAAATGCCGCTATTGGCAATAAACCTAATGATGTCGATGTTTTTTCTTTTAGTAAAGAAGATACTCCTGATGCTAATGTCGGTACGGCTTGCCGTGCTTCATCTAGTTTACCATTTATTTATGGACCATATAAAATTAAAACTGCTGATCAAACCTATATTTTTTGGGATGGTGGCTATGCCGGAGGTAATCCGCTAATTCCTGATACGGATTTACCAGTACTCTACTGCACTTTCATTAATGATAAAATCCGCAAAGCTGAACAAAATCCAACCAAAAATTGGCATTTAACGCCTATTTACTCTGAAATGAAAGCTAATTTTGTAGTTAAACCAGATTTAAATAAAATTGGCATGCTTGGTGGTGTCTTAGGCACTCAAAAAGATATGGCTGAAGCCGCTCATCGTGGGTATGAAGAAGCTAAAGCAACTTTCAGACATTTATAAAAAAAGTGATTAATTTTAAAACAATCACTTTTTTCTTTTACTTTTCAATTTGACATTTTTTTATTTTTATTGTATGATATCGCTTTGTGAGCGCCTATTTTAGGGCTTATAATTTAAGTATAAAAAGGATAGTTACTATGTTAAAAATAGACAAAGATTTAAGTAAAGGTGTATTTTTAGCCATTCGTGGTGGTGGCATCAAATCCGCATCAGCGATTGGCATTTTAAAATTTTTAGAAGAAGAAAATATTGAAATCAAAGCCGTATCTGGAGCTAGTTTAGGTTCTATTATCGCGGCTTTAATTGCTGATGGCTACGATGCTAAGACTATTTTAGACTTATTTTTAAAGTATAATAAAGTTTTTACTAAAGCGGCTAAAGTCTTAGGGGGCCGTGGATCGATTATTGTTGAAGAAACAATGAATAAAGTACTTGGTCATAAAGACTTTAATGATTTAGAAAAACCACTTTATATCAATGCTTCCACTGGTAATAAACCTAGTAATGTCGAAGCTGTTTCTTTTAATAGTCAAAAAACTCCTGATGTTAATGTTGGTATAGCTTGCCGTGCTTCATCAAGTATACCAATTATTTATGGGCCATATAAAGTCAAAACTAAAGATCAAACAGTTACTTTTTGGGATGGTGGATACTCTGGTGGTAATCCATTAATTCCAAGTACTGATTTACCAGTACTCTACTGTAATTTTACAACCGCTTTAACTCGCAAAAATGAAAAAAATCCTGTGAAGAACTGGCATTTAACGCCTATTTATTCTGAAATGACAGCTAATTTTGTAGTTAAGCCAGATTTAAATAAAATTGGTATGTTTGATGGAATTTTAGGAACGAAAAAAGATATGATAGAAGCTGCTCATCGTGGTTATAAAGCCGCTAAAACAACTTTGTCAAAACATTTATAAGAAAAAGTGATTGTTTAAAAAAATCACTTTTTTTAATATTCTTAATACCTATTCAATATAATAGTTATAGGAGGTACTTATGAATATTAAAAAATTTATCATTTCTATTTTGATTCCTTTAATTGTTGGGGGTATAGTCGGGATAATTACAATGCCTTTTATGGATTATGAAACTCTTAATCAGCCACCACTTTCACCACCGGGATATGTGTTCCCTATTGTCTGGACTATATTATACTTTTTAATGGGAGTATCGGCTTATTTAGTTCATCAGAAAGATAAAATTCCAAATGTTTACTATACTCAGTTAGGCGTAAATGCCTTATGGTCAATTATTTTCTTTATTTTTAAATTAAGATTACTCGCTTTCATTTGGATAATTTTACTAATTATTCTAGTTGTAATAATGATTATCAAATTTTATAAAATATCTAAGCCCGCTGCCTGGTTACAAATTCCTTATTTACTATGGATTTTATTTGCGAGCTATCTTAATTTAGGTGTATATTTACTTAATTAAAAGAACTTTAAAGTTCTTTTTGTTTAAAATAATTTATATACTTTTCACTCATTTTATTAATCGCAAAACACTTTTTACCTAAGTCTTTTAAAGAAGCG
>CANRBD010000045.1 GCA_947628765.1 uncultured Bacilli bacterium | reverse complement strand
CCCGGAAAAGAAAATAGAGAAACAATCTTTAATGATATTGCTTGGCAAACTACAACAACTGATGAAGAATATTTTACAGCTTTAGAAAATAATAAAATAGGTGATTTAAAAGGCAAAGGTGCAGCGGAATGTACTGAAAGAGCAGCACTCGCTGAACAAATACTATCGCTTTTTGGTAAAGAAGTATATTATTGCATGGGCTGTGTTGATACCGAAACTAGAGAAGAAGCCCATTCGTTTAATATCATTAAAAGAAAAAACGATTATGCTCTTTTAGATTATAGTATTACTGTAAATTCATATAATCAAGATGGAAGTATTAAAGCATACTATCCATTTGTAGGGGAAATGACTAATGAAGAATTTAAGGAGTTTATTGAAAAAGGAACATTAAAAACTTTTGACAACTATGAATATCGGGATAATAGAAAAATTCCTTTAGATAGTAAAAGAATATATGTTATTGGAGAAAAGGAAATAACAAAACTAGAGCTACAACAAAATCAGGAAATGGATAATTATACAATATTAGAACCATCTATTAATCAAAATCCTGGAACTAAAGGAAGAAGTAAGTAATAAAATTCAATAATTAAAATAAGTAAAAAATTTAAATTGATATTTGTAGGTATAAAATAATTTTTCTTGTTTTAAAGATAAAAGAGTGAATAACTCTTTTTTTGTCTATTTTTATTTGATATAATTGTTAATAGAGGTGAAATTATGCGCATTTTATTATTAAATCATTTTCCATTAACTGGTTCTGGAAGCGGAGTATATACTAAAAATATTGCGGCTTCATTAATAAAGAAAGGGCATGATGTTTGTATTATTATACCTGAAAATGAAAAAGTAGCTAATAAAGATGGAAATATTAAAATCCATCCAGTTTATTTTCAAGGTGGAAACAATATTGAAGGGGAATTGCCTTTTAATTTTCCTTGTTTTACTACGCATCCTAGAAGTACACAGACATTTTATGATTTGAATGACGAGCAGTTAGATTTATATATTGCGGCTTTTGATAAAGCGATTAAAGAGGAAACAGAAGATTTTAAACCAGATATTATCCATGCTGGACACATTTGGATTTTACCATATATTGCCAGCAAATATAATATTCCATTAATTATAACCGCTCATGGAACCGACCTTATCGGTTATAAAGAAAGTAAACGTTTTCGTCTTTTTGCTGAAGAAGCAGCCACTAAAGCGAAAGCGATTATTACGATTTCGAAAGAAAATTCTGATTTAGTAATGTCTTGTTTTCAAGAGGCCAAAGATAAAATAACTTTAATTCCTAATGGCTATAATTCTGATGTTATTTATCAAGAAGAAGTTAATAAAGATGAGTTTTTAAAACAATTTGGCATAAATAAACATTACGACAAAATTGTATCTTTTGCGGGAAAATTTACGCATTTTAAAGGTATTGACGTGTTACTAAAAGCGGCAAAAATTTACGAAAATGATGATACTTTAACAATTTTAGCTGGTGATGGTGAATTATTTAATGAAATGAATGAGCTAGCTCAAACATTAAATTTAAAAAATATAGTTTTTATTAAAAATAGACCTCATGAAGTTTTAAGAAAACTTTACAGTATAGCCGATGTTTCTTTAGTGCCATCAAGAAATGAGGCTTTTGGTTTAGTTGTAATTGAAGCTTTAGCGTGTGGAACACCAGTTATCGGCAGTAATTCAGGTGGCATTCCCGATATTTTAACTAAAGAAACAGGTATTCTTTTTGAACAAGAAAATTATCAAGAATTAGCGTCCGAGGTACTTAATGTTTTAAATGGTAAAGTACATTTTGATAGAAAATATATTGCTGAAGATACTTTAGCCAAATATTCGCAAGATGAATTTACCGAAAGTTTAGTTAATATCTATGATGAAGCGATAAAAAAACAACATAAAACTCTTCATAGATAAAGCAGAATATGATATAATTGATTTAGGTGATAGGTGTGCAAAAAAATAGAAGCGAACTTAGAAAACTATGTATGACTATTTTGTATCAAATCGAAATTTATAACAAAAATCACATTAAATTTGATACTGATGAAGTAATTAGTGAAGTTTCCGAAATTGATAATGAATTTATCAAAGAAATTGTTTATGGAGTTATCACTTATAAAGATGAGATTGATAAAATAGCCAATAAATATTTAGACGGATGGACTATAGATAGATTAGGTAATACCGATAGTGCCATTTTAAGAATGGGAATTTTTGAACTTTTATATACTGATACACCGGAAGTGGTGGCAATTAATGAAGCGGTTGAACTCGCCAAAATATATAGTGATGATAATGTACGTAAAATGATAAATGGTGTTTTAGATAAGGTTTATCATAATAAGTAGGTGTAATTATGGATGAAAAGTATTTGACAGTAAGTGCTGTCACTAGATATTTAAAAGCAAAATTTGATTTAGATGATAATCTTAAATCAGTTTTTTTGAAAGGTGAAATTTCTAATTTTAAAGCGCATACCTCAGGGCATTTATATTTTTCTTTAAAAGATGAAAACAGTAAAATTAACGCTATTATGTTTAGTCGCAGCGCCGCTAAATTAGATTTTAAACCTGTGGATGGCACTAAAGTTTTAGTAACTGGCCATATAAGTATTTATGAGCCCGCTGGAAATTATCAAATTTATGTCGACCAAATGATTGAAGATGGAGTCGGTAATTTATATGCTCGTTTTGAAAAATTAAAAAAAGAATTAGCGGCTGAGGGCTTATTTGATGAAAATCATAAAAAACCGCTTCCTAAATATCCTAAAAGGGTCGGGGTGATTACGGCTAGTACCGGAGCGGCCGTTAGAGATATTATTACGACGATTAAAAGACGTTATCCGATATGTGAAATTATCTTATTTCCGACTTTAGTTCAAGGAGAAAATGCGAAAGAAGATATTGTGAAAAATATCAAAAAAGCTGAAAATTATGATTTAGATGTTTTAATCATTGGTCGTGGCGGTGGGTCAATCGAAGATTTATGGGCCTTTAACGAGGAAATAGTGGCGCGAGCTATTTATGACTGTAAAATACCAATTATCAGTGCGGTTGGTCATGAAATTGATTTTACAATTAGTGATTTTGTTGCCGATTTAAGGGCACCGACACCTACTGGAGCGGCTGAAATGGCGGTACCTAATCTTACCGATTTAATTACATATATTAATCAGCTTAATATTAGATTAAAAGAAGCAATGCTTAAAAAAGTTAATTACCAAAAACTATATTTAGATTCCCTTAAAAATTCATTTGTAATTAAAAATCCACACTTAATTTATGAAAATAAAAAACAAAATCTTGATTTATTAGAACATAAAATTAAAGAATTAATGTTACGTAAATATGAAAATGATAAAACTAATTTAAAAATCATTATCGGCAAATTAGATCTTTTAAACCCTTTAAATACTCTAAATAGGGGTTACAGTATTACTTATAGTGATGGTAAAGTAGTTAAAGATGTAAAAGATCTTGGAGATATCGTCAGTGTCAAATTATATAATGGCACCTTTAAAGCCAAAGTGATAGAGATTGGAGATGAAAATGATGGCTAAAAAATTTGAAGAAAAAGTAAAAGAATTAGAAACAATTATTAATACCTTAGAGTCAGGAGAAATTGGTTTAGATGATTCTATTAATAAATATACCGAAGCTATGACTCTAGTTAAAGAGTGTGATGAAGAACTTAAAAATATCGAAAAAAAAATTAGTAAAATTGCCTTAGAAGATGGTGAGCTTGATGATTTTGAAATTGAAGACGCGTAAAATCGCGTTTTTTAATTTTCAAAAATGATTGACTTTAAAAAAACAAATGGTGTAAAATAAAATTATAATCGAGGTGGGTATCATGAAAAAAGGCTTTACTTTAATCGAACTTTTAGGTGTCATTGTTATTTTAGCCATTCTAGCAGCTTTAGCCGTTCCTATTATAGATAGGACATTAAAAGAAAATAAAGAAGATTTGTATAAAGCTCAGCTTAATCAGCTTATTAAAGGAGCAGGGGATTACTATGCCCTTAATTTAAGAAAATTGCCAAAAAACAGCGGCGAGAGTGTTGAAGTAACTATCGAGGAATTACAAAAGGCTGGTAATTTAGAAGCTGATATAGAAGATCCTAGAACAAATGAAGCCTTTCCAACCTCAACGGCTATTAGAGTAACGAGAAATGGCAATAATTATAAATATTGTGTTGTGGGACATAACTGTGAATAAAGGGAGGATATGTATGAATAATAAAGGTTTTACTTTGTTAGAATTATTAGCAGTTGTAGTTATTTTAGCGGCTATTGCGATTATTACAACGCCAATAATTTATGATTTAATAAATAGTTCCCGAGAAAAAGCTTTTGTAGATACGGGATATGGGTTAGTATCAGCGGCGAGGACTTATCAAACAAAAGCTGCCGGTAATAATGAAAGTTTAGAGTTACAAATAGATTATAAGAATTCTGATAAAACGGTAATTAATAAATTAGATATACGTGGCAAACTACCAGATAGTGGAGTTTTTCGCATTGATGCCAATGGTAAAACGGAACTTAAACTTTGGAGTGATCGCGCTAAAATTTGTATCACGAAAACTAAAGAAAGCAAAAGCATCAAAATTGATCGTACAATAACAAAGGCTAATTGTACTTTGTAATTTATAGTTGACTAACATTAGAAATAATGTTAATATAAAAAACAATTTGTAGGTGGTAATATGCAGTCAAAAGAATTAACAGTAGTTTTAAATAATTTAAATAAAAAAATAGATACCCATAAAAAGGAAAGTACAGTTTGTTTACTAGGTGCTATTCCATTTATGGTATTTATGATTTTAACCCATAAATTAATTTTTGCGGAATTTGGCTTGGTTTTATTTGCTTTAGCTTTATATTTAATTAAAAAAATTATTAACTTAAATGAAGAATTAATAGCTATTGATAAAATCAAAATAAAAGTAAAATCCAATAAAATCAGAAAAATTTATCCTGAAGGGCATCATATGATTGTCAATCCTTCTAATACTATTTTAGATTTAGGTGGATATATTTATGTTGGTGAAGATGATCGCGGTATGAAAATATATCAAAATATTACTGAAGTTGTAGTTTTAGGAGAAGTTACCCCTAACGGTCAAGTTATTTATGATGATTATGGAATTCCGATATATTTTTTTGAGGATGGCAAATAGAACATAAATGTTCTATTTTTA
Source organism: uncultured Bacilli bacterium (assembly GCA_947628765.1). GTDB lineage: Bacteria > Bacillota_I > Bacilli_A > RF39 > UBA660 > Coprosoma. Next base: position 4,435 of record CANRBD010000045.1, on the reverse strand, counting down.
TGTATAAGAAAGTGAAAATTTATTTTGACCTTTGTTCTTAAATTAAGGTATAATGGAGATGGTGGTGCATCATGTTTGATAGATTGGAACTATTAATCGGTAAAAAAATAGAAATTTTAAAAGAGAAAACAGTTTTATTAATTGGCTTAGGTGGTGTAGGTGGTCAAGCATTTGAAACCTTATTGCGAAGTGGCATTGGAACAATTATTGTGGTTGATCACGATAAAATTGATAATACGAATTTAAATAGACAATTACTTGCTAAGTTAAATAATATTGGTCACTATAAAGTTGATGAAGCTGAAAACCATAAAAATGAAATTAATCCAAATTGTAAAATTATCAAAATAAAAAAATTTATTGATAAAGATAATATTGATCTTTTATTTGAAAACCAAGTAGATTTTGTTATTGATGCCATTGACACCATTAAAACCAAAGAATTAATTATTAAATATTGTAAAAAAAATAAAATAAAATTTATATCAGTTATGGGGACTGGTAATAAAATGCACCCAGAATTATTAGAAATTACGGATATTAAAAATACTAGTTATGATCCGCTGGCTAAAGAAATACGAAAATTTGTTAAAGTAGAAAAAATTAATGGTAAAGTGCCGGTAGTTTTTTCCAAAGAAAAACCAATGAAAATAGGTAAAGTCGGTTCTAATGCCTTTGTCCCAACAGTAGCAGGTATCTTAGCGGCCTCATACGTTATTAATGAATTTTTAAAGGAGAGGTAACATGGAAAAATTTATATTAAATGAAATAAAAAAAATGGAAGGAACTTTACTTGGAATAGGTCTTCATAATGAAAAATTTTTATCAGCGATCAAAAAAAATAAAAAAATAATTATTTGTAATTTCCTTAATGAACCCAAAAAAGGTTTTAAAAAGAAAAAATTTCAAGTGAATGAACGTTCAAGAACAGTTAATATTAAAAAGTTGCGAAAAATTTTCCACCGAAAAAAAACAGATAATATTATTTGTAATTTAAAAGTTATCAAACCTTTTTTAAAAAGTTTTGTCAAAGATAGTGTTTATATAAATCGGAAAACTTTATATATTTATGGAAATAAAAATGAAATTAAAGATCTTGTTTGTAAGTATAAAAGATACACCGATAAATTACAAATAAAAGCATATGGCCCTAAAGCTATTTTAATTATCGATAATACTGATACTAAAAATAATTTCTTTAAAGATTTGGGCTATTGGTGGCAAGATACATTTAATAATATTTTAGATATTTTAACCAATATTTTAGCTAATTAATAGAGGAGTGACATTTATGACAAAAACCCTTAAAAGAATTATCATTGTAATATTAGGTGTAGTTTTACAATTAGGCTTTTCAATAATAATCAGACTATTTTTTTACAAATATTTAGGGATTATTACTTTACTTTATAGTTTGATAAGTATCCTTATCGTCCTTGGTATATTGAAAGAAAGCACTAGACTTTCAAATGATTTGCCATGGGTAATACTTATTTTAATCTGTCCTATTTTTGGCGCTATTTTACTTATTACGCTAGGCAAAAGTTATTCTAAAAATAAGTTATTACGCAATATTTTTGCCTATGAAAAAGAGTATAGCCAATATTTAGTTCAAGATGACCATATTAAACAAGATATCGATAATAAAGATTTAGATAATTTGATGTATTTAATGAATCGAACTAATAACTATGTTAGTACTAATAATGAAATTACCTATTACAATTTTGGGGAAAAATTTTATCCTGAATTGTTAAAAGAATTAAAAAAAGCTGAAAAATTTATCTTTATGGAATATTTTATTATCAATGAAGGCAAAATGTGGAATGGTATTTTAGACATATTAAAAGAAAAAGCCGCTAATGGTGTCGATGTTAGAATTTTATATGATGACATGGGTAGTTTGACAATGCTTTCCACTAGTTATCCAAAACAGCTAGCTACACATGGTATTAAATGCATTCCTTTTAATAAATTAAGCCCATTTAGAGGCATATTTATGAATAATCGTGACCATCGTAAAATGACCATTATTGATGGAAAAGTGGCTTTTTCAGGTGGGGTGAACTTAAGCGATGAATATATCAATGTAAATAGTAGATTAGGTATTTGGAAAGATAATGGCATTAAAATTGTCGGCGATGCTATCTGGAATTTAACCGTGATGTTTTTAACATTATGGAATGCTAATACGAACGAAGATAAAGATATTAGTATATTTAAATATGACTTTAAAGATACTAAGGAAAACCATGGTTATGTGATTCCCTATGGAGTCGCGCCACTTCATAAAGATTTAATCGGTGAAGATGTTTATATTAATATGATTAATAGTGCCAAAAAATATTTATATATTATGACGCCATATTTGATCATCGATACGGATATGGTAAATTCTCTTTGTAGAGCTGCTAAAAGGGGAGTCGATGTGCGAATTATTGTTCCGGGCATTCCGGATAAAAAAATTGTTTATACGCAAACAGCTTCATTTTTTAAAGTCTTACACGATAATGGGGTTAAAATCTATAAATTCACTGATGGCTTTGTTCATTCAAAAGTTTTCTTATCCGATGATATTAGAGCCGTAGTCGGTACTATAAATATGGATTATAGAAGTTTATATCTTCATTTTGAAAATGGTATTTATATGGAAAATGTTAGTGAAATAAAAGCAATCTTAAATGATTTTGATATTACTTTTAAATCATGCCAAAAGTTAAATAACGAAGATGTAAAAACTGGCTTTTTCAAATCTTTATGGCAGGCTATTTTAAGATTATTCGCCCCATTATTTTAGAAAGAAAAAAATATATATTATCCTAAAAAACAATTCCGAAGAATTGTTTTTTATGTCTAATTTTGTTATAATTAAAATTAGTGTAAAAAGGTGATAATATGTACTTAAAAGAAATAAAATCTCAAGGATTTAAATCATTTGCCGATAAAACTGATATTGAACTTACTAATGGTATTACGGGTATTGTGGGACCTAATGGTTCCGGTAAAAGTAATGTTGTCGATGCCGTTAGATGGGTCTTAGGTGAACAATCAGTTAAATCACTACGTGGTGAAGGCAACATGACCGATGTAATTTTTTCCGGTAGTAAAAGTCGTAATCCGATGAACACCGCTTCCGTGACTTTAGTGTTTGATAATACTGATAAATATTTGCCTTTAGAGTACGATGAAATCGCTATTAGAAGACGCGTATATAAAGATGGCACCAATGAATATTTTTTAAATAATGAAAGAGTGCGCTTAAAAGATATCACAAATTTACTTTTAGATAGTGGAATTGCGAAAGAGAGTTTTAACATCATTTCACAAGGTAAAATTGACGAAGTGATTAGTAGTAAACCAACTGATCGCCGCGTCATTTTTGAAGAAGCCGCTGGCGTTTTAAAATACAAAAGAAGAAAAGAAGAAGCTATTCGTAAACTAGATAAAACCCATAACAATTTAGCTAGAGTAAACGATATAATTAATGAACTTGAGCCACAAATTGAACCTTTAAAAGAAGCTAAAGAAAAAGCTTTAGAATATGAAGAGGCTAAAGAACAACTAGAAAAAGTTGAAATCGCTTTAATTACCGAAGATATTACCAAGTTTAATAGACAATATCAAGATGAAAAAATGCGTATTGATACTTTAAATAATGAACTTTTAAAATTAGGGGTTTCTTCTAATAAAAGTGAAGCTAAAATTGAAAAATATAAAGCCGATATTAATAAAAATTACGAAAAAATAAAAGACGCTCAAAGTAAAATTTTAGAATATTCCACTTTAGCTGAAAAATTAAATAGTCGTAAAGAAATTATTACTGAACGAAAAAAGTATGAAGTTGAAGACACCAAATTACATAATACGATAGTGGAACTAAAAGAAAAAGAAGAACTTACTAAAAATGAAATTGATGCTTTGGAAACAGATATTATAAATATTAATAAAGAAGGCACAACTTTAGAAGAAAAAATCAATAACTTAAATAAAGATATTATAAAAGTTAAAGATGAAAAACAAACTTTAGAAAATACTCTTACCAATCTTTTAAGACAAAAAAACAATTTAGAAATTAAGGCGGAAAATTTAAAAGATAGTATTGAAAATGGTGGTTTACTACCTACTGCCGTTAAAAGTGTTTTAAATAATCCAAAACTAAAAGGAATTCATAATGTTTTAGGTAATTTAATTGAAACGGATTCTAAATATACTTTAGCCATTTCTGTTGCTTTAGGTTTTAGTACCAATAATATCATTGTCGATAATGAAGCTTTGGCTAAAGAAGCTATTAATTCGATTAAAGAAATTGGTAGAGCAACATTTTTTCCACTCAATATAATTAAACCAAAACAAATTGATAGTGAAACTTTAAATATTATGAAAAGTGAGCCATATTTTAGTAAGATTGCGAGCGAATTAGTAAAATATGAAGATA
>CANRBD010000044.1 GCA_947628765.1 uncultured Bacilli bacterium | reverse complement strand
AGTTTTGGCATCGACATAATATTCATAGTCATAGTTTTTATAATTAAAGTCAATTTCATAGACGTTTTTGTTATTTTTATAATCTAATTCAATACTTAAATCGTGAATATCACTTTGTTTTAGGTTGGCATGTTCTAATGCGACATCTAAAGCTTTTTCTGTTGAAATGTAGCTATTATCAGTTGTGACATTATTAGTTTCTTGGGAAGTGTTTTTATCTTTAGTTTCATTAGAATTGGTTATTTGAGTATCGTTTGTAGGAATATTAGTGTTATCATTTTTATCACCTTTGATAAATATACCAATAACTACACCTAGTAAGACAATAATTATAACTAATAAACTTATGATAGCGATTTTAAATCCTTTTCCCATATTTTATCCTCCTTATATTTATATTATAGCATTTTTTTGGAGTATTTTGTAGTATAATATAAATTGATAGGAGGCTAACTAAATGAAAGTGGGATTATTATTAGAAGGTGGTGCCATGCGCGGAATGTATACGGCTGGTGTTATCGATGTATTTTTAGACAAGAATATTAAAATTGATGGAATTGTCGGTGTTTCGGCAGGAGTATTATTTGGAATTAATTATATTTCAAAGCAAAGGGGCCGAGTTTTAAATTATAATTTAAAATTTATAAATGATCCTAGGTATATGGGAATTAAATCATTAATTAAAACGGGTAATATTATTAATAAAGATTTTGCCTATTATGAAATTCCATTAAAATTAGATATTTTTGATGAAAAGACCTTTTTAAAATCAAAATGTGCTTTATATGCTACTGTAACAAATGTCGAAACTGGTAAAGCTGAATATCTAAAAATTACTAAACCAGTGGAAGAAATGGAAGCGATGCGCGCTACTTCGGCAATGCCATTTGTTTCACAAATTGTCGAATACAACGGTAAAAAATATTTAGATGGCGGTATAGCCGATAGTCTTCCTATCGGTGAATGCCAAAAGTTAGGCTATGATAAAATTATTGTTGTTTTAACTAGACCATTAGATTATCGTAAAAAGAAAATAAAAGGTGCGAGATTTATTTCTAAACTTAAGTATGGTAAATATCCAGATTTAATAGACGCTATTGATAAGCGCTATCAAAACTACAATGATAGTATAGATAAAATAACGGCTTTAGAAAAAAGTGGTGATATATTTGTAATTAGACCTTCTAAGACTATTAAACTTAAAAGGTTAGAAAAAGATAAAGAAAAATTAAAAGCTATGTATGATTTAGGAGTACATGATTGTAAGCAGCTTATTGGAGATTTAAAAAAATATTTAAATGATTAATGACACACTTTTGGGTATATTAACTATAATATATTAAAAGGGGTGGCATTTATGTATTTTGATGTCAATGAAGTTAAAAAATATTTAAAAGAATTTGATCGAATATTATATGAAATGCAAAATAAAATGTATGGAGTTAAGGGTGGTAACAGTATAACTTTAGATTTTATAAAAGCGATGATTCCACATCATAAGGCAGCCATTGAAATGTGCCAAAATTTGCTTAATTATACCAATTATTATCCACTGATGGAAGTGGCTAATAATATTATTGCCATGCAAGAACATGGCATTAATCAAATGAAAAAAATAATGAAAAGCACAAAAGGTTTTAATAATTATCCACAAGAAATCAATCTTTATATGCAAGACTATTTAAATATTACTGGTGATATGATTTGTAAAATGGATAATAGTTTAAGAAGTATGGATATTAATTTAGATTTTATAAGTGAAATGCTTCCGCATCATGAAGGAGCAATCTTAATGTGTCAAAATTTATTACAATATAATGTGGATCCGCGATTAGCTGATCTCGCAATGAATATTATGCAAAATCAAAGTGAAGGTATTAAGGAACTTCAAAGTATTCAAAGTAATTTAAGAAAATTAAAATCATGGTATAGAGGTGATACAAATGGTATATATCCACAAAATCAAAACACCAATCGGGGATATTACCCTTGGTAGTGATGGTGAGGCGTTAATTGGGCTTTGGTTAGATAATCAAAAATATTATTTGGGTACTATAAACGAAGAGGTGATCGAAAAAGATTTGCCCATATTTAAAAAAACTGAAAAATGGCTTACAGAATATTTTAAGGGCCATAATCCTAAGATAGATATTCCACTTAAACCATGGGGAAGCAAGTTTAGACAAGATGTGTTTGACATTTTAAAAGAAATACCTTATGGTCAAGTTGTGACTTATGGAGACATTGCTAAAAAATTAGAAAAAAAATACGGTCATAAAATGTCTGCTCAAGCAGTGGGTGGAGCAGTAGGTCATAATCCAATTTCCATTATAATTCCTTGCCATCGTGTTGTAGGAACTAATGGAAGCTTAACAGGATATGCCGGTGGTATTAGAAAGAAAATTGCACTTTTAACCTTAGAAAAAGTTAATATGGAAAATTTATTTATACCCTCAAAGGGTACGGCTTTATAAATAGAGCTTTAAAATAAATTTTCTTTTTTTAATTTTTTTTGCAAAATAGGTTGTCACAAATTGACAAATGTGTTATAATGGCTAAGAGAATAGGAGGGCTGAAAAGTGAACAACAAAATTAATGTCCTTAATGAAAAAGGGGAAAACATTGAAGCTCAAGTACTTTTATATTTTAGTTTAGAAAGAACTGGAAAAAACTATATTCTATATACTTTTGGGGAAAAAGATGCTAACGACATGGAAACAATACATGCATCAATTCTTGAAGAAGCAGATGGTGGTTATAAATTAGAAACAATGCCTGATGAAGATTGGGAAACTGTTAAAGAAGTTATGCGTGAAATTATTAGAAACGAGCAAGTATAATGAATATATCATATGTAAGCAGTAAAGCTGTAAAAATTAATAGTGATATGCGTAACGACCTAAACTTTTATAACCAAAGACAAAAAAGCATTAATGATTATAATGATGAAATTGCCACAAACCAAAAGTTAATAGATACCAAAAATGCTGAAATTTCTTCTTTACAAGGAGTCGTAAATAGCGAAGATAAAAGAGAATCGAGAGAGGCTATCAGAAGAATAAAATCTTTACAAAGAGAAATTGAAAGATTAGTTTTCGATAACAGTAATTTCGAAAGTAAGATGAACAGTTTATCTAAAAAACAAAACGCGGCTAATAAAGTCGGAGTTCAAATGAAAACATTCCCTAAAGCTGAAACAGATGCTTTAAATAATGTAGTTGATAATTCAGTACCTATGGATAATAATATTACAAGTAACTATAAAGAACAAGAATCTTTTGTACCAGCTAGTGATGTTAATGAACCTAGTGAAAATGTAGGTCCTAAGCTTTCTAATCAGGATATTGAGGCGATTTGGAATGGTTTACATCAGCAAGAAGATAGTTCTGAACCACAACCAGAAAACACTGTATCTGAGCCAGTTATGGAACCAGCGCCAACTATTGAGCCAGCTCCAGTTGCTACGCCGGAACCATCATATGAACAGACTAATGAGCCAGAGCCAGTAGAACCAGCATATGAGCAAACTGATGAACCAGCTCCAGTAGAACCAGTGTATGAACCAGTGAGCGAGCCAGCGCCAGTAGAGCCTGTATATGAAACCCCAGAGGAAGAAGAACCAAAGATTATCGAACCTATAGTTATAAATGAAGAACCAATTAATGTTGAAACAGAAGTTAAAGAAAATGAAGAAGTAGAAGAAAACGAAGGGGAGGAAACAACTGTGGAACATGAAAATCCTAAGGATGATGTAGCTGTAAGTGGTGGACTTGAACAAGAAATCCATGAAGAAGTGAAAAATGAATTTCCTAAGATTGCCGTTCCAGAACCAATGGATTCTGAAGATAAATTACATAGTATTTATAACGAATTAGATGTCGAACCTAAAATGCCTGATACTTCAACACCAAGAGATTTAAAGAATTTAACTTTATTTGTTGATTATAACGATTATACATTTGCGTTCGCACAACAACATTATGATAAGGAAGCTTTAACTCCAGATGAAATCGAAAATTTAACTAGAGTTAAAGGATATTTAACTGAAAAAGATTTTAGTTCAAAAAGAACCACTCAGTATAATAAGATAACGGCTGAAAATAAACGTCTTAATAAGAAAATTGTTTCATTAAGCAAAGAATTTACAAAAACTATTGATAAGTTATCTAAAGAATATGTGAGTACTACTGAAGAACTTACTAATCAAACTTTAAAAGCTACTGAACAAATTGAAATCGATAGAGTTGAAAAAGTACAAACGCAAAGATTAAATGAATCTTTAACTAACAATATTAAAGACCAAGCTAGTCATATCGAAGATTTGATGGGTGAAAATAAAAATCTTAAAGAAACTCTTGCCGAAAGAGATAATACAATTAAAGATTTAGAACAAGTTGTAAGTGATCAAGCTGATAAGATTAAAGTCTTCGAAGAAAAATTAAATACTGTACTTGGAATTGTTAAAGAAGTTAAAGGTGAAAAGAAAAATGCAAACAAGGAATAAAATCCTTGTTTTTTTCATTAATTTTAAAAAAAAATATCGAAATTTGTTTACATTTGTTGATTTAGCTGTAAAATAAATGTATAATTTAATTAGGAGTATAGCGGGTGATAATATGAACAATGAAAGAATTAATGAACAAAATACTATTGATTTTGATTCCATTAGTGGTTGGATTAGTAAAAAATTAAAAACTCCTAATGATATTGTGCGTTGTGAAAATCGTACAGTAATTATTAATACAGTTAAAGGTATTAAACAAATTGAGATTCCAAAAATTTCTGATAGCAAAACCGAATGGAAAAATGCTTGGCTTAAAGTATATCAGTTATGTTTAGATTCTTTACAATTAAAAGTAAACCATATTTATAATGTTGGTAAAAGAGAAGGAATTATTTCACAGATTAGCGAAGATGAAGTTGTGGTAGGAACGAATATAATTAAAATTCCTATTGATTATAATTCTGTAGCTTATGCTAGAGCTTTAGAAAGAATAATTTCTAGTTATAATGCGGTGAAAATAGAAGCCGAAAGAAACAAAAATGTTTCACCAATTACAGTAAATCGTACCAGTATTAAAATCGATAATCCACAAGAATTAATGCATTTAAAGCATGCTACTGTAGAACCACAGATGCCTAAGCTATCTGTAACGGCAGCAACGCCTTCAATAAATAAACCTACTAAAAAGGATGATAATCGTGTAGCCGCCGTAAGAATAAAACTCGAAAAGCATGATGAACCCGTACCTGATGCTATTCCTGTAGATATTGTTCAAGATAAAATGACAATCCATAAAATACCAGATAGTGCTTCTATCGATAAAGATGATTGTGGTATTTATCGCAATCAACCTCTTATTATTGCTTCGTGTGCTAGTGTAAAACATGGCGATGGTATCTTCCGCGATAATATAGATATTTTAAGGGAAAATATTCCTGATACAGCTATTGGGTCATTTATCGGTGGAAAAGCCACTAATATTGAACAAGCGATTAAAGAAGCCATGAAGATGATTAAATTATTGAATTCTTGTGATGTTACAAACTGTGTTATTTATGAGCTTAACAATGATTATATAAATGATAATTTAAAAAATAAAACTGCTATTAATGAAACTATTACAGCAGCTTTAAAAATATGCGATATTTTAAGAGATAGCGAATTTTATCCAATTTTATGTATGGATATCGATACTTATGGGAACATTAAAGAACAAATAGAAGCAATTAATAATTATCCAATTTTAAAATGTGTAACACCAAAACAAAAATCATTAGCGAAAGAAGAAGACGATATTATATATATGAATCCAAGTAGTGATACAGATATTATAACGATTTTTGATCGTGAACTTCAAACTAATTTGGTGGATATTCCAAAAAAGCAAATTAGAGAATCACGTATGAGACAAGTGGCATAGTGATTCTCTTTATTTTCAAAGAATATAATTAAATAATGAGGTGATGATATGCTTAAATTAATCAAAATTAAAAAAAGTTATAAAACTGGTAATTTTACGCAACATGCATTAAAAGATATAAATTTGGAATTTCGTGAAAATGAATTTGTTGCAGTTTTAGGCCCTTCTGGTAGTGGTAAAACTACCTTGCTTAATGTTATTGGTGGTTTAGATAAATATGATAGCGGTGATTTAATTATTAATGGTAAATCAACGAAAAATTTTAAAGCAAGTGAATGGGATGCTTATCGTAATAATTCAGTAGGTTTTATTTTTCAAAATTATAATTTAATTCCGCACATTACGATTTTAGAAAATGTCGAAATTGGTCTTACTTTAAGTGGTATTTCGGCTAAAAAAAGACGCCGAAAAGCATTAGAATTGTTAAAAAAAGTTGGTCTAAAAGAACATGCTCATAAAAAGCCCAATCAATTATCTGGAGGCCAGATGCAGAGAGTGGCTATTGCTAGAGCTTTAGCCAATGAACCAGATATTATTTTAGCTGATGAACCAACTGGGGCTTTAGATTCCAAGACCAGTATCCAAATTATGGATTTAATTAAAGAAATTGCCAAAGAAAAATTAGTAATTATGGTTACCCATAATCCCGACTTGGCTAAAACTTATGCTAGCCGGATTGTGGAAATGAAAGATGGTGAAATTGTTAAAGATTCTCATCCTCTTAAACAAAATGAAAAAGAATTAAAAGGTTTTTCAATTAAAAAAACCGCTATGAGTTTTATTACTGCTTTAAAACTTTCATTCAATAATATTAAAACTAAAAAAGGGCGTACGGCTTTAACAGCTTTTGCTTCTAGTATTGGTATTATTGGCATTGCTTTAATTCTTTCACTTTCAAATGGTTTTAATATGGAGGTTGAAGATTTTGAACATGATTCACTCGCACAGTCACCAGTAATTATTGCCAATCAAGCGATGCAAATGGATGAAGAAATGGTAAATGATATGCGTGATACTGATTTAAAAAAATATCCAAAGAAAAAAGAAGTCTATGTGCAGCCGGATATTATGGAATCGATGGTGCATAGTAATAAAATAAACGATGATTTTATCGATTATTTAAATAAAATCGATAAAACTAAAGTGGCTGGATTTGCTTATGAAAAAGGGACATCGATGAATATGATAAAAAAAGAGGGCGATAAATATAGCCTAGAAGAGATGAACACTAGTATTATGAGTGATAATGGTGTTCAACTATGGTCATTACTTCCTGAAAATCCTAATGAAGATGAGCCCGGAGTTATCGATAATACTTATGATGTCTTAGCTGGTTCTTTAGATAATAAAAAACCGGGATTAATTTTACAAGTAAATAGTCGTAATCAAATATCTTCTTCAATTTTAAAACAATTAGGTTTTACAGAAACGGATAAAATTAGTTTTGACGATATTATGGATAAAGAGTTAAAATTAGTTTTAAATGATGATTATTATCAAAAAATCGGTAATAATTTTGTACCTAAAACTGATTATGAAAAATTATATAATGATGAAGACAGTATTAGTATTAAAGTAACGGCTATTATTCGTGGTAAAGAGGATAAAGAAATTCTTACCAACACCAGTGCCCTTGCTTATACTAGCTCCCTAGCTGATTTAGTTATCGAAAAAAATAAGAATTCTGAAATTGTCAAAGCCCAGCAAGACAAAGACTATAATGTTTTAACTAGACAGCCTTTTGATGATTCGCCTACTAGTATGAATACCAAAGATATTATGATGGGATATTTAGGTGCTGATGTGTTGCCAATGGCTATTTATATTTATCCATCTGATTTTGACACTAAAGATTATATTACGGATTATTTAGATAAATATAATAAAGGTAAGGATGAAGAAGATACTGTACAGTATACCGATATGGCCGAAATGATTTCATCTTTAACTGGTAGTATTATGGATGCCATTACGATTGTTCTAATTGCCTTTTCATCAATTTCTTTAGTTGTATCTTCTATTATGATTGGAATAATTACTTATATTTCTGTTTTAGAAAGAACCAAAGAAATTGGTATTTTAAGAGCTTTAGGCGCTCGTAAAAAAGATATTAGAAGAGTCTTTAATGCCGAAACGTTTATCATTGGAATATTCTCTGGTCTTTTAGGTATTGTTATTGCTTATATTTTAACAATTCCAACGAATATTATTATTGAAAACCTTTCTGGTTTGGCCGATGTGGCGAAATTAAATCCTTTACATGCATTATTCTTAATTGCTGTAAGTTTACTTTTAACATTAATTGGTGGGGCAATTCCAGCTAATATTGCTTCTAAAAAAGATCCTGTGGAAGCCCTTAGAACTGAATAAGATGAAAATTCATTTTCATCTTTTTTTGTTATATAATTTTTGGGTTTTATCATAATAATAATGGGTGATAACGGTGAAAGAAATTTATTTAGCTGGTGGTTGTTTTTGGGGTGTTCAAAAGTATTTTGATTTAATTTATGGAGTCATAGGAACTGAAGTCGGGTATGCTAACGGGAAAGGTGAAAATCCAAGTTATCGTGATGTTTTAAATGGTAGTGGTCATGCGGAAACAGTTCATATAGTTTATAATCCTAAATTGATAACGCTTTACAGATTGCTAGAATATTATTATAATATTATTGATCCCACTAGTTTAAATAAACAAGGTGACGATAAGGGAGTGCAATATCGTACCGGTATTTATTATACCGATAAAGAAGATGCCGAAATTATTATTAATTCTTTAGAACACTTACAAAAGCAATATGGTGCTAATATTGTCGTGGAAGTGCAAAAATTAAAAAATTTCAAAAGAGCTGAACGATATCATCAAAAGTTTTTAGCCCATAATCCTTTTGGTTATTGTCATATTCCGAAACAAAAATTTGAAAAGTTAGTTGAAAAAGACATGACATATTATGTGACTAAACAAAAAGGAACTGAACCGGCTTTTGATAATCGTTATTATGATAATTTTGAAGAAGGTATTTATGTTGATGTTGATACTAATGAACCTTTATTTTCTTCAAAAGATAAATACGATGATTTATGTGGTTGGCCTTCTTTTACCAAACCAATCGATGAAGAAAAAATCGAAAAGCATAAAGATTTTAGCCATTTTATGTTAAGAACGGAAGTTGTTTCAAAGCATAGTCATAATCATTTAGGCCATGTTTTTAACGATGGTCCAATAAAACATGGTGGGAAACGTTACTGCATCAATAGTGCAGCTTTGCGGTTTATTCCGAAAAAAGATATGATTAAAGAAGGTTATAAAGATTATTTAAAATATTTAGATGAGGAGTAATTTATGAAAGATGTAATCACTATTGCTACTTTTAATTTTCAAAATAATTATCACCATCATCTTACCTTAAAAGATGAAAGCGATTGTTTTACTTTTGCCAAATTTATTATGGAAAATGATATTGATATTTTAGGTACGCAAGAAATGACTTTACCTAAATTAGATTTATGTATGCCTCTTTTAAAAGATTACGTCATATATGGTGATGGCCGTTTTGGAAAAGTGGGCCGATTTTTTCCCGTATCATTATCCAATGAAACGAATGCTATTATTAGTAAAAAAGGACTTATCAAAAGTACAGAAACGATAAAACTTCCATGGTTAGGTAGTGCTTTTCCTAGAATTATTACTAAAGCAAGTGGCCAAGATTTTGTGTTTTTAAATACTCATTTGGATAATACTAATTATAAAGTAAAAGCTAAACAGTTAGATGTAATATATAATATTATTGAAAAGATGGTTAAAAATAATCAAAATATTATTTTAACTGGTGATTTTAATATGACTTTAAAAAATAAAAATTTTAAAGCTTTTATCTTGAAACTAGAAAAATTAAA
>CANRBD010000043.1 GCA_947628765.1 uncultured Bacilli bacterium | reverse complement strand
TTTAGCCGCTTTTTCAGCTTTTTCTTTTTCTTCATCGCTAGCATTTTCATCGACATCAGGAGCGATTAAAATGTGAGCACCTTCGATATCGCCATAAATGCTATCTTCATAATATTTTTCAATTTCTGTGTCGGTGATTTGTTCTTTCACATAGTTTTCAGTAGCAACTTTTTTCTTGTATTCAATAATTAAAGCATCTTTAAAAGCATCTTCATCTTTATAACCGGCATTAGTTAAAGCTTCATTAAAATCGGTACCATAATTTTCATATTGAGATTTATATGATTCTAATTGTGATTCAGCATAAGTTTCAGCATCTTCATCAGTTTTCATTTCTTTATTTAAAATAAATTCATCAATCATATTAGTTAAAGTTGTAGCCCCACCTTGAGCTTTTAATTTTTCATATAATTCTTCAGCCGTAAATTTTTTACCATCGATTTCGGCAACCACTTGTTTACCATTTTTTAAAGTTGGAGCTTGTCCGCAGCCTGTTAGCCCTAGAGTAATTACGCATACTCCTAAAATTAATAATAATTTTTTCATACTTTTCCTCATCCTTTCATGATGTATGTTCCTTTTTCATACATATTTATCATAGCAAATTTCCTCATAAAAAACAATATTTTTTCAATAATTTTAATAATAACACTCACACAAACTTAAGTTTTCCATAAAATAATGTGAAAAGATAAAAAGGAGGATGATTATATGTGTAACACAGGCGTAAGCGCTGCCGCAATCGTTTTAGTATTATTTATTCTTTTAATAATTATACTTGGGGCTTGGATTTAGTCCCTAGAGGGAGGTAACTATGGCATGCAAAAATGAAAATCCATGTGCTAATCCATGTGGTGGAACGCAAACTAATGGCAATGGATATTTAATTATATTAGTATTATATATCTTACTTGCTATTTTATTAGGCTCTTGGCTTTATTATTAACTTAAAAAGAGGTCCATGGACTTCTTTTTAAGTTAATAAATAAATAATTAAACTAATTAGTATTAAAGGAATAATGAAAAAGCTGATAGCAGTTATTATCTGTTTGTTTCTTGTGTGACGTAGTTCATCAGAATAAACAACGGTTATATAGAAATTATGGCGACATTCTTTGGCTTTTTGTTTTATTTCTTCTTCATATTTAAAAGCATCACCATATATATTAATTGCTATATCATCTTTATTATTTTCTTTTAAAATATTAATAATATTATCTAAAATATGGGGATAATATTTTTTAATATCAATGGTATGCAATTTTTCATTAGATTTTAAAAAGTTATTGAAATCAGCATAATCATATTCATCGGGATTAAAGTCAAACTCGATAATTTCTTTATCCGTTAAGTCTTCATAAGTTTGAAAGTTATTATGAGAAAATAAACGACTATTAAAAAATAAAGTACTTTCAATATCTACATTTATTTCTTTATCTATTAAGCTGTCATACATTTCTTTAGCCATACTGTAACATTTTAAGTTTTTCATTTTAAATTCATTATCCATAATTAAATCAAAAATATTTTGTGGCAAATTAGCCATCGGCTTAAAGATTACGGTATCAAATTTAAAAATTTCACAAGTTAAGTGGAATACTAAATCAAATAAATCATAATCACTTAAAATCAGCATATTTATATTGTTTTTCTCATTAGTTTGCTGTAAAAAAGTTATAAATAGTTCATATTTTTTATGGATATAATCTTCAGTAGTTATGATTCTATTGACCCCATTTTCGGTAATACTGCTAAAAGGCGAATTAGAAGCCGCAGGAGCGCAGTAAGAAAAAGATAGGGAAGTGTTACTGATTTCAATTAATATTTTTTTCATAAAACTTATACTCCTCTATTATTTATATTAGCACACCCCTTATTAATTGTAAATCTAAAACCCTTAAAGGTTGGTGTAAACTTTAAAAAAAGTGTAAAAAATATACAAAAAACTCTTTACAAGTTTTCCCTAAAATAGTAATATAGTGGTATACAGTGTATAAATGTGGGGGAAAGTGGGTGATTTTATGTTCATGGGTGAATATCATCACACCATTGATGAAAAAGGAAGATTAACAATTCCATCTAAAATCAGATATGAATTAGGTGAGAATTTTATCGTGACACGTGGACTTGATGGTTGCTTATTTGTTTATCCTAAAAATGTATGGGATAAAATTGTCAGTAAATATCAAGAATTACCAAATGTCAAAGATGCCCGTAACTTTATGCGTTTTTTCCTTTCAGGAGCCACAAGTACAGTTTTTGATAAACAAGGAAGAATCAATATTACCACACCTCTTATAAAATACGCTGATTTAACAAAGGATTGCGTTATCATCGGAGTTGGTGATCGACTAGAAATTTGGAGCGAACAAAGATGGAATGGCTTCATTAATGAAAATGAGGACAACCTATCAGAAATTGCGGATAATTTATTTTCGGCTAATTTAAATATCTAGGGAGGATTTATGCATATAAGTGTTTTGTTAGAAGAAGCAATTAGATATTTAAATTTAAAAAAGAATAGTATCATTGTTGATGCCACCTTGGGTTACGGTGGCCACAGTGCATATATTTTAAAAAATATTCCTCAAGGCTACCTTTATGCTTTTGATCAAGATATTGAAGCTATTAAATATGCCGAAGAAAAATTAAAAATGATCGGTCAAAACTACGAAATAATTAATACCAATTTTGAAAACATCAAAAAAGAACTTAATAAAAGAGAAATTAAAGCTGATGGTATTTTATTCGACTTAGGCGTTTCATCACCACAATTAGATAATGCGGAAAGGGGCTTTAGTTTTCACCATGACGCCAAGCTTGATATGCGTATGGATAGGAATAAAAAATTAACCGCTTATGAAGTTGTTAATACTTATTCTTATGATGACCTTAAAAATATTTTATATAAATATGGCGAGGAAAAATACGCTAGCAGTATTGCTAAAGCAATAATTCAATATAGATCAACTAAAAAAATTGATAGTACTTTAGAACTATCCGAAATTATTAAAAATAGTGTACCCGAAAAGTACCGTAAAAAGGGGCATCCGGCTAGGAAAAGTTTTCAAGCGATTAGGATTGAAGTTAATAATGAATTAGCAGTTTTTGAAACCGCGCTTAAAGATGCACTAGAACTTTTAAAGCCCGGTGGGAGAATATGTGTAATTACTTTTCATTCTTTAGAAGATAGATTATGTAAACAAATATTTAACGAAGTAAGTAATATTCCTAAAGAATTACGTAAATTACCAGTTGTTCCCATAGAATATATGCCAAAATTTCAAGTGATTGCAAATATTAAGCCTAGTGAGGCGGAAATAAAAAATAATCCAAGAAGTCGCAGTGCCAGAATGCGCGTCATAGAAAGGATTGATGATTATGGCAAAAAAGAGAATGAAAAAATCAAAAATAACTAAAGGTGAAAGATTACTATATTTTGTAATTATTTTTGCATTTGTTTTTTCATTAGGTATCAAAACTTTCTGTGGAGCCATGGTTGGTGAACTTAAAATGAGTATCGAAGAAATCAAATATAATATTGATACTCAAGAAAAGAAAAATGAAAGTTTAACGATGAAAGTTAACGAACTAACATCATTTGAAAATGTCAAAGGTGTTGTCAAAGAGATGGGACTAGCGTATAATAATGATAACATAATTGTTGTTAACGAATAGAGGTGTTACTGTGAACAAGAAAAAACGAAAAGGTAATGTTTGGAAACTTCCATGGAAAGTCTTTTTTGTTTTTTTTGTATGCCTTTGTATTTTATTCGGTAGATATTGTTATTTAGCTTTATCGCCAACAATTAATGGCCATAATATTAAGGAATTTGCTGCTAATCGTAATACGATTGCTAAACCTTTAGTTGCTCATCGCGGTACCATCTATGATGCTGCTGGCGATGTTTTAGCTCATAACGTAACTTCCTATACTTTAATTGCTTATTTAGATGAAAAGCGTAGTACAAAAACAAAAATAAATCATGTCGAAGATATCGATGCTACCGCTGAAGCTTTGGCTAAAGTTTTAGAAACTGATGCGAATGATTTAAAAAAACGTTTATTAAAAGGTAAAGAAGAAAAAAAATATCAAATTGAATTAGGAACGGCTGGTAGAGATCTTACTGAACTAAAAAAAGGCGAGATTGAAGATTTAAACTTACCAGGAATTGATTTTACTGAAAACTATAAAAGATATTATCCCAATGGTGATTTTGCCTCTTATATTTTAGGATATGCTAAAACTAATGAAAAACAAGATGAAAATGGCAAAATTGTTACTTCGATTGATGGCGAGCTAGGTATTGAAGCCCGTTTTGATGAACTTTTAAAAGGTACGGATGGTTATTTACAGTATCAACAAGATCGTTTTGGGTATAAAATACCCGATACTAAAGAAACAAGAATTGAAGCCATTGATGGTAGTAATATTTATTTGACTTTAGATTCTACTATTCAAAGATTTGTAGAAACTGAAGTTAAAACAATGGAAGAAGATTATAAACCAGAGTTTACGATTATGACTGTTATGGATGCCAAAACTGGCGACATTTTAGCTTCTGCTTCAACTCCATCATTTAATCCAAATAAAAGAGATATTAAAGACTATGAAAATTTACTAGTTTCTAATGCTTTTGAGCCAGGTAGTACAATGAAGATATATACTTATATGTGTGCCCTTGAAAAAGGCACTTATAATGGTAATGATACATTCCGTTCTGGTAGTATTGATGTAGCTGATGCGACAATTAAAGACTGGAATAATACCGGATGGGGTACTATTACTTTTGATAAGGGATTTGAATATTCTAGTAATGTCGGTGTTAGTCATATGATGCAACGTTTTATCGACAAAAATGATTTAAAAACATGTCTCAATAAATATGGCTTTGGCAAAACCACTGGTATTGATTTATCTAGGGAAGTGGCCGGTAAAATTAATTTTAAGTATCCAGTAGAAGTGGCTAATGCGGCTTTTGGACAAGGTATCCAGACTACCGCTATTCAACATTTAAAAGCTTTATCATTAATTGCGAATGATGGTAAAGAATTGACACCACATATTGTGGCTAAAATTGTCAACCCAAATACCGGCAAAACCACTTACAAACGTAAAGTTGAAAAAACTGAAAGATTAGTTAGTCAGCCAACAGTGGAAAAAATTAAAAGTTTGATGAATAATGTTGTCAATAGTGCTGATCCAGGAGCCACCGGAAGAAAATATAAAATTGATGGCTTTGATGTTATTGGTAAAACGGGAACTGCTCAGATTGCTAGTAAAAATGGGGGATATTTACAAGGCGACAATGCTTATATATATTCATTTGCTGGTATGTTTCCTAAAGATGATCCTGAAGTTATTATTTATGCAGCTATTAAAAAGCCAAATGTTGGAACTTCAAATATGCTTAGTAAAGCCGTTACTAATTTGATGAAAAACATGGCTAAATATCGTAATATGTTTACTGAAGTTAATAGTACTAGTACGATTGAAATGATAACTTTAGATTCATACATCAATAAGAAAACCGAAAATATAAAGTCTGATTTAGAAGCTAAAAAAATAAAACCCATAATTGTCGGTAATGGTGATAAAATTATCGGCCAATATCCAAGCAAGGGGGAAAAAGTTTTATCATATGATAAAGTTATCTTGATAACTAATGGTGATAAAAATAAAATGCCATCTTTAAATGGTTATTCACGAAGCGAAGTTATTTATTTAATGAATGCTTTAGGTTATGATTATGAAATTGATGGCTATGGTTATGTAACTGGTCAAAGTATAAAAGCTGGCGATAGTGCCGAAAATAAAAAAATAAAAATAACTTTATCAGAAAAATTTACCGAAGTAAAAAATCAATAGAACGCCAAAGCGTTCTTTTTGTTCAAGTTTAATATTATTAATATGTACACTTTTCAAATATATATTTATCAAAACTAATATTTTTATTAAAATGGAGCATAATATAAATGAAAGGTAGTAAAAAATGTCAAAAAAAGTGTCAAGGCATAATAGTTTTAACTAACATATATTGCCTTTCGTAAACAAGTTTGATATTATTTAAGTAAGATAGAAAGAAGGTATTAGAATGAAATTAAAATTATGTTTAATAAGTGCCATTGTAGGAGTAATGTCATTTATCGGTATTGGAAACGTTAATGCTCAAGTACCAGAATGGAATAATATTGCTAATTATTTTAAAACTTTAGTTGATGGTGCTGGATCTGAAGGTTATACCATTAAAGTAAATCCAACTGCAGCTAAAGATGTTCAAGTATCATTAAAAAACCCTGTATATGGTGATTACTTTATTAAATTTGTCTATGATGAAAGTGGAAAAACCATAACTTATACTGCTGATCGTAGTGTTGAAAATCGTAGTGATCAAAACCAAATTTATTGTCGTTATACTGATGATTATTTTGTAACTGCAATGTTCTATGCTATTTTACATGAGTTTAAAATAGCCGGTGATACAGGTATTGATATGGGCGCAAAAAATGGAGTTAATATTACTTATGGTAAAGATCTTACATATGGACAATATCATGAAAAAGCATATCAAAAAGTTGAATTTAATTTAAATACAATGGACTCAACTACTACAGAAGTACAAAACCAAGGTGATTTATCTAGGGCACCTTATCAAACTAAATTAAAAGATCTTAAAACATTAAAAGATCCAATGGGCGATTGCTTAGAAAAATTTAATAAAACAACTACTCCTGATAATCCAACTACACCTGATGTTAAAACTACTAAAAACCCTAAAACTGGACTTAATTTACCAATCGTTGGTGGAATTGCTGTTTTAGGTGGTTTAGGAATAGCTTACTTAGTAATTCGCAAGAAAAACTTATTTGCAAACATGTAAAAAGCTAGAAAATTCTAGCTTTTTTTAATTTATTTTTTTAGCGTGAATGACGAGTTTTTGTTTTGAACCATAACAAGTTGATAAGGTAAGTAATTTATCGTTGGTACTTACATTTATTTTAAAATCATAAATACTTCTTTTTTTAACGGTGTTAATATAATTTTCAAAGCTTTGGTTACTACCAAAAGTAATTGTTAAATAATCGGTTGTATTATCAATGGAATAAATGGAAAATATTTGCCATTTGGCATTTTCTTTTTCGGTGTTAAAAGTAATTATTTGATTATTTTTATTAGTATACCATGATTTATTTTTTGTTTTATATAGGTTAGAAAACATTACTGTGCCACTATCATGACCATAAATAATTGTATTTTGATTAAGCGGTGTAATACTATTATGATAATCGGCAAATAACCAACCGTAACGATTAGGATTTTTATTAAAATCATGACTTAAATAATAGTCGTTATCACTATGTTTAACCACAGGATAATCGATATTAGTACCATTTACTGTCAGCCATCCAACTGTTTCATCGTTAATTTTTTTAAGTTCACTAAATACTTTAGAAAATTTAGTATGATAAACAGAATTTGTTTTTTCTTTTTCTTTAGTAGCTTCAGCAGGAGTCACTTTATGATGGATAATTTCTTCTTTAACTTTGTTTATTTCATCAGATAATTCTTGAACTTCATGTTCTTCATTTTTATTTATTAGTAAAAGAGTAACAATAAGAATCATGAGAATTAAAATAATGGCTTTTAAAATGTTTAAATTAATTTGTTTAAGTTGATTTGCTTCTTTATATTGCTCGGAATAAATAATTTTAAATTTATAAACCCGTTTATAATCTTTGCTTAATTTTTGCAAGTAGGGAATATCTGGAATAAGATCGCCATCATGTTCATAAAGATAAATTTTTATTTGTCTTTTACGATATTGATTTAAAACATCGATGATTTTTTCTAAATTTTCCTTATTGTAATTTGTTAGTTCAATTACTTTTAAATGATTGTTTATTTTAAGAAAAGCGGCGAATTCTTTTAAATCTAAATCATCTAATATAAAATCAATACAGATTTTAGTTTTATAGTATAAATCTGAATAAGTTTTTAAATCATCATGATGCATAAATTTGCTTACAAAAAATACTTTACTTTTTAAGTTTATGTGATAACCTTTACGATTTAAATCTTCAAACATGTATTCGGCCATGTTGTAACATTCGAGGGTGTCAAATAAGTGATGTTCGTTTAAAACTTCATATATATCATGAGGTAATGGATTATTTTCTTTAAAAATTAAATGATCGATTTCGGGAATTTGTTTTAAAAGTTTAATTATGGGTAAGGCAATATCATATTCTTGAATAGAACCACAATTAATATTATATTTAAGAACAATTACTTTAATAAAAGCGGCAACTAATTCTAAATTAGAAAGAATATATTCATCGGTAAAGATAATATTATTAGTATCAATAATGTTAGTACTATTAAGATTTGGTTCTTTACGATTTATATGATATTTACAAAAAACTAAATTTTTACCAACAACTTTGATTAAAATTTTGTTCATTTTGGTCATCCCATTCCTATCATATTTATATTGTAACATAATCTCGTATTTTATGTAAATGTTAAACTTGAATAAACCCATAAATTAATATATAATGTAGGTGGTGATTTGTATGAAAAAATGCGTTGTCATTTGTAATCCAAATAGCGGTCAAAGAGATAAACGTGAACTCATAAGCAAATTTCAATCAATTCTTTTGAAACACGATTATGAATCGGAAATTATTTTTACTAAATATAGCGGTCATGCGGAAAAAATTGTGGCTAAACTACCTAATGAAACCGATTTAGTAGTTTCCTTAGGTGGCGATGGTACTTTTAATGAGGTTGTTACCGGTAATATTAAAAGGGAAAAAAGACTATTGCTTTCACATATTCCTCTTGGAACGGCCAATGATTTAGGCGCCATGTTTGGCATGGGTAAAAATCCAGTCACCAATTTAAAAAATGTTTTAGAGGGTAAAATAAAAGGTATTGATATTTGTAAAATTAATAATAAACCTTTTGTCTATGTAGCCGGTTTAGGAAAATTTGTCGATATCGCTTATGATACCCCACGTGATTTAAAGAAAAAATTAGGTTATGCGGCATATCTATTTAACGCTTTTAAAACTTTTACTCAAAAAACCCATTTATTTGAAATGGAATTTACTTGTAATGGTGAAACTTACCGTGGTTTATACTCACTGGTTTTAATTTGTAATGCCAAAAGAATAGCTGGGGTTGAAATGTTTAATGATGTTAAAATGGATGATAATCAGTTTGAAGTTTTAATGACTAATATAACTAGAAAAAAAGACATTTTAAAATCTTTACTATTTATTAAGTCAAACGATGTAACTAAAATTCCTGGTGTTTATTTCTTTAGAACTAATCATTTAACTATTAAATTAAAAGAAGAACCTAGGAAAAGTTGGTGTGTCGATGGTGAACAATATAAAACGAAAACGAAAACTTTTGACATTAGTATTATTAGGGATATTAAAATGTTACTTCCTAAAAAAGAATTATCAAAAATCTTTAAAAATGAAAAATAGAATTCCTTTATTCGGAATTCTTTTTATATTCAACAATATCTTCCATTTGACAATTTAAATAATCGCATAATCTCGCAAGAACAATTATATCAATTCTAACAATATTACCAGTCATAATTCTTTTAATGACTTTAAAATCGGTATTAGTGTCACGCATTAATTTATTAATGCTTATATTTTTCTTTTTGAGCAAAGCTCCTAATTTGAATACATAATAACCATTTTCTATTTCTACTTTAATATTTTCTCCCATATTATCAACCACACTTTACAATTTTATTGTATCAATTACATTGGCGTATTGACTATTGGCTATATAACCAGTATAATATAAATATAGGAGGTAAAATAATGACACATAAAGGAAAAAGAGGATTAATAATAGTAAGTTTGTGTATGGTGGTAATG
>CANRBD010000042.1 GCA_947628765.1 uncultured Bacilli bacterium | reverse complement strand
ATAATTATAGGAGAGTAGATTATGGAAATAATAGATATACCGAAAATAGTATTACATATACATTTAGATGGTTCACTAGATTTAGAACTTGCTTACAAATGGTTAGTAGAAGATGGCTATGATTATAGTTTTTCAGAGGCTTTGGAGAAATTAAGGGTAGATAAAGAATGTAGAAGTTTAAATCAATATTTAGAAAAATTTGATCTTCCATGTAAATTATTAAATAGTTATGAAAGATTAAAAGAAGCTAGTAAATCTTTATTTTTAAAACTTGAAAAAGAAGGGGTAGTTTACGCCGAAGTTAGATTTGCTCCTATTAAACATGTAAATAATAAATTAAATATTAATAGAGCTGTAGAAGCTGTATTAGATGGAATGAACGAAGTTTTAAAAAATAAAAAAATGTATGGTGGCCTTATATTATGTTGCATGCGAGATGCTAGCGTCGAAGATAATTTAAAAACTGTAGAACTTGCTAAAAAATATTCATCACTTGGAGTTGTTGGTATCGATTTAGCTGGAGCCGAGGCCCTTTATGAAACAAAAAACTTCAAATATATTTTTGATAAAGCCAAAGAAGAAAATATTCCATTTACTATCCATGCTGGAGAAGCCGATGGAATAAGTTCGATACAAAGCGCCTTAGAATTTGGAGCTTGTAGACTTGGGCATGGTATAAAAGCTGTAGAAGATAATAATATGATAGAAAAATTAAAAAAAGAAAATATATTACTTGAAGTATGTGTTACTAGTAATTATCAAACAGAAGCCGTTAAAGGTATTCATCCAATAGAAAAGTTATATAAAAAAGGGGTGAAGATATCGATAAATACCGATAACGATACAGTTTCAGGCATTGATATTATTAGTGAATATAAATATATACTTGCTAATACAAATTTAACAATCGAAGATATAATAAAATGTAATTATGATTCAATAGATTTTATTTTTAATGATAAAATAAAAAACAAATTAAAAGAAATATATAAAGAAAACAAAGTATAGTTTTTACGATTAATCTAGGTTTATAATTTATAATCCTAGATTTTTTTATAATAATCATAATTTTTAATTTTAATTTAATATTCGAGGTTTATATTATAAATAGGGAGGTGATAGATGAATAAATATTTATAATCATTAAACGAAAAAAGAAAGGACTAATAATATATGGAAATTAAAATTTTGGGTAAAAATTCAAGCAATCGAATGAAAATTTTAAAACATTTGGAAAGAAGCCTAAAAAATATAGGCATAAATTCCATCGACATAACTATGATTGAAGATGACTCAGAAATACAAAAATACCACGTTTCAAATACTCCTTCTATTGTTATAAATGAAAAAGTGGTTAGTGAAGGAAAAATCCTAACCGAAAGAGAACTTAAAAATTATATAAAAATATTAACATAATGTGTTTTATGTTTAAAAGGTCAATTTTAAAAAGTTGACCTTTTTTAATGTTTTTTTAATCATTATATTATATAATATTACTTGGAGTGATTTTATGCGTATATTAATTGTTGAAGATGAATTTAATTTAGCTGATATTATAAAAGATCGGCTAAAAAAAGAAAAATATCTTGTCGATATCGCTAATGATGGTAATAGTGGCCTTGAAAAAGCCTTAAGTGGACTTTATGATTTAATTATTTTAGATGTTATGCTTCCATATAAAAATGGCTTTGAAATCTTAAAAGAAATTAGAAATGAAAACATCGATGTCGAAGTTATTATGCTGACAGCAAAAGCGGAACTCGAAGACAAACTTGATGGATTTTCTAAAGGTGCCGATGATTATGTAACTAAACCTTTTCATTTAGAGGAACTAGTCGCTAGAATAAATGCGAGACTTAAGAAAACGGGATCTAGTACAGAAAAAGATTATTTAGAATATGGTAATTTAAGATTAAATTTAAAAGAGTCATCCATCATGTGTATAGATACTGGTGAGGCAATCGAAATAAGCTGTAAAGAATTTTTAATTTTAGAATATATGCTTCGCAATAAAAATCAAATCATTTCTAAAGATCAGCTCTATACAAAAATATGGGGTGCTTATAATGAAATAGAATCAAATAATTTAGAGGCTTATTTATCTTTTATTAGAAAAAAAATAAATATTATCGATGCCAATATCCATATTAAAGCTATAAGAGGACTTGGCTATAAATTAGAGGTAAAAAATGAATAAATTAAGACATAAAACATTCTTTACAATTTTTACCATATTATCACTTTGTTTAATAACCATTTTATGTATTTTTACTTTTCAAGAGTATAAGCGTGCTTATAGTGAAATTGAAAGAAATTTATTAAGATTAAATGGTGAGCCAAGGATTAAAGAAAATAATAGGGATTTAGATTCTGATAATGCCTTAGGATATAAAAAATTTATGGATGCTACTTTATATACAGTTATTCTAAATGGTAGTAACATAATGACGATAGTTAGCCATACACCAGATGGAACTATTAATGCGTCCATTGAAAAACAAGCTACAAAAATAATTGCTGGCAATACTACCAGTACAAAACATATAAAAAATATATATTTTGAAAAATATGCTTATATTTATTCCAAAGGTAATTTTATTACAATAATGGATATTAGTGAAATTAGAAGCTTGTTAATTTCATCATTCAACATATCTATTTTTGTCTTTATCCTTTTAGAAATAATTTTTGGATTAATTGCTTTACAATTATCAAAATGGATTATCGGACCAGTAGTTACTAGTTTTAATAAGCAAAAACAGTTTATTGCCGATGCTTCGCATGAACTTAAAACACCACTTTCAGTTATTATGGCTAGTGCGGAAACCATGGAGCATACTAAAAATAAAAAGAAATTTATAAATACCATTAAAAATGAAGCTGAAAGAATGAGTAAACTCGTTAAGCAGCTATTAGATTTGGCTCGCCTTGATAATGATGACATAAAAAAACAATATAGTATATGTGATTTATCTAAAATAATCGAAAAAGAAATTTTAACTTTAGAAAGTGTCCTTTATGAAAAAAATATTGCTTTAAAATATCAGATAAATAAAGAAATAAAATTTAAATGTGACGCTGACGAAATGAAACAACTAATTACAATTTTAATGGATAATGCTATCAAACATAGTGATGAAAATGGTGAACTGATAGTTAAGTTGAGTAAAAATTTAGATAATATTACTTTAAAAGTTAAAAACAAAGGTAAACCAATTCCTAAAGGTGAAGAAGAAAAAATATTTGAAAGATTTTATCGCTTAGATAAATCACGTAATCGTGATAGTGATAGCTATGGCTTGGGACTGGCTATTGCGAAATCTATTGTCACCAATCATGGCGGAACAATTAAAGCTAGCTCTAATAATGGTCTAACAACATTTACCGTTATTTTTAATTCAAAAAAGAACATTAAATAATTAATTTTAATGTTCTTTTAATATTGCCTATGTAAAATTAAGTTGTTCATAAGGAGGATTATATGAAGTATATAAAAAATGGGCTAATTATTGTTAGTAGCATTCAAAACAGCGATGGTAATATTATTACTGATTCTGATGCGGTTAGTGCATTTACTGAATATGATTTGGTTTAAATAAAAGAAAGAAGGAAAAATAATGAAAAAAATATGTGAAAAATGTGGTAAAGAGATAAAAGAAGGCTCTAAATATTGTCAGTACTGCGGAGCTAAAATACAAGAAACTAAAAACAAAGATACTAAAGAAGAAAGTAAAACTAATCAAGATAATGAAAAACATATCGATAACAAGATAGCAAGTAAGAAATCTAAAATAACCGAAACCCTTAAAAATAATAAAACAATTATTTTTATCATCTTTATAGTTTTAATCTTATGTATATGTTTATTTATAAGCATACTTGCTTTATGTAAAAATGATAATGCGATTACATATGGCACCCATGAAAACGTAAATATTACGGAATCTAATACGATTAAAAAAGCGATTGATAAAGTGTATAATGCCGTGGTTTATGTCGAATCATCTAGGAATAATACGGCTTTAAGTTCTGGATCAGGTTTTATCTATAAGAAAGATAAAGATAGTGGCTATATTATGACTAATTATCATGTTATTGAAAATGCTAGTGCTATAAGTGTTACCACTATGACTGGGGAAGAAGTGAAAGCCACAGCGGTTGGTGGTGATGCTTATTCTGACGTTGCTGTTTTAAAAATAGATGCTAGTAAAGTGCCTGATGTCGCTAGTATTGGCGATAGTACTAAATCAGAAGTTGGTGATACGGTATTTACGGTTGGTACTCCAATCGATAAGGAATATATGGGCACAGTCACTAAAGGAATTTTATCCAATAATGCCAAAACCATAACTGTAAATGCTGGCAATACTGGGGCCTATAAAATGGAAGTTTTACAAACCGATGCTTCCATTAATCCTGGTAATAGTGGTGGCCCTTTAGTCAATATCAACGGTGAAGTTATCGGTATTACTTCAATGAAATTAGTAACGACAGAAATTGAAGGTATGGGTTTTGCCATTCCGATTGAAGTAGCTATGAGTAACGTTGAAAATTTAGAAAATGGTAAAAGTACTGAAAGGCCGTATATTGGTGTTAGTCTATATGACTTAGATAACATTATGATGTATAGATATGGTGTTCAAACTGATGGTGATGTTAAAGAAGGTACAGTTATTGCCGAAGTCGAAAAAAACTCTCCCGCGGATAAAGCCGAATTAAAAGCTAATGATATTATTACAGCTATTGATGGCGAAAAAGTAACTGATTCCGCGAGTCTTAAATATATTTTATATAAACATTCAGTTGGCGATACGATTACTTTAAAAGTATATCGTAATGGAAAAGACATAGATATAAAAGTAAAACTTGATAAAAGCACGAATAACTAACAAAAGGAGGAAAAATGTATATACTAAAAAATGCTTTAATTTCGATTACAAGAAATAAAGGTCGAAATTTACTTATTGGAATAATTATAGTAGTAATTGCTTTATCTTCAGCGGTTACACTAGCCATCCGTAATTCCGCTAGTTCACTTATTAATTCTTATGAAAATAAATACGATGTTAAAGCCACTATCGGTGTCAACAGGGAAAATATGCGTGGTGGTATGCGTCCCGAAGAAAGTATGAGTGATGAAGATAGAGACGCAAAAAGAGAAGAAATGCAGGCAGTTTTTGCTGATGCCAGCAATATTACCGAAGACGAAATTAACAAATATGGTGATAGTAAATATGTCAAAGAATACTATTATCAAGTATCAGTAGGAGTTAATGCCGAAGATTTAGAAAAAGCGAGTATGGAAAATAGTGAAAATAATGATAAAATGGGTGGCCCTGAAAATGGTGGAAGAGAAAAATTTAATGGGATGAATGATTCTGATTTTACCTTAACAGGCTATTCAACTTTATCAGCCATGGAAGATTTTATAAATGGTAGATATAAAATTACTGATGGAAAAATTAGTACTGATATGAACGATAATTCATGTGTCATCAGTGAAGAATTGGCTACTTTAAATGATATTAAATTAAACGATGAAATTGCCTTTATCGATCCTAATAATGAAGATAATAAAATAACTTTAAAAGTTGCTGGTATTTATGATGAAGAAAGCGATACTGAAAGTATGATGGGGATGTTTGCCGCTTCTGCTAACAATATCATTACTAACGCTAATGTGGTAAATAATTTTACTAAAAATGATGAAGATATTCATAAAACTATAACACCAACTTTTATTTTAACTGATAAAAAAGACGTTCAAAAGTTTGAAAAAGAACTTACTAGTAAAGGTATGAGTGAATACTTAACCGTTCAAACCAATTTAGATGAAGTTGAAAATTCAACTAAAACCATATCAAATGTTAAAACATTTGCCACGACTTTCCTAATTATTACCTTAATTATTGGTGGCGCTATCTTATTTGTTATCAGTATGATAAATATTCGTGAAAGAAAATACGAGATAGGTGTTTTACGAACAATCGGAATGAAGAAAAGCCATTTAACTATGCAATTTGTTTGTGAGCTTTTAATTGTATCGTTTGCAAGTTTACTTATTGGTACCGGTCTTGGGGCGATGTGTAGTGTGCCTGTTTCTAATCATTTGTTGGAAAGTGAAATATCGAATAGTGAAACCCAAAAACAAAATGTGGAAAATAACTTTGGTGGACATGGCGATAAACCAATGTTTGATAGGATAAGTGGCACTGTCGAAGTAGCAGCTTTTGATTCGATTGATGCGGCTGTTGATCTAAAAGTATTATTAGAGTTACTAGGCATTGGAGTCGCTTTAACATTAGTAAGTGCTTTAGCTTCAATGATTAGTATACAAAAATTTTCACCACTTACGATTTTAAAGGAGAGAAGCTAATGAAAGAAATATTAAAATTAGATAATGTTAGTTATAGGTATGCTGATGCTGAAAAAGATGACTATGTGCTTAAAAATATAAATTATAAGTTTGAATTAGGTAAAGTGTATGCGATTAAAGGCAGAAGTGGTAGTGGTAAAACAACGTTACTTTCACTTATCAGTGGTCTTGAAACTAATTATGATGGTAAAATCACTTATGATAATCAAGATTTAAAAAATATCAATTTAGATACTTATCGTAATACTTATGTGGGAATTGTTTTTCAAAGTTATAATTTACTGCCACATTTAACAGCTAGTGAAAATATAATTTTATCGATGGACATTAGTAAGACTAAAGAGAAAGATAAAAAAGGGAAAGCCATTAAACTTATGGAAAGTGTTGGCTTAAATAAAAATTTCGCTAGTAGAAGGGTATTAAAACTTTCAGGTGGTGAGCAACAGAGAATTGCTATTGCTAGAAGCTTATCTTATAATCCTAAAGTTATTTTAGCTGATGAGCCTACAGGAAATTTAGATAAAGAAACTGAAGATGAAATTCTTAACATCTTTAAGTCACTCGCGCATAAAGAAAATAAATGTGTAATAATAGTTACGCATTCTAAAAATGTTTGTGATGAGGCTGACAAAGTATATGAATTAAAAAAACATAAAAATTAATACCATTAATTATATAGTTTCATCAAAAACAATTAAGTTTATTGATTGATATTTTTAAATGAATTAATAACGCCTAATTTTGAAATAGAGTATATATTTTGCGCTAAAGCGCTTAATGGAATTTGTTTACCTTCTTTGTACCATAGAGTAATAATTCCAACAATAGCCGAGCTTTGATATTCAATCAAATACTTGGCTTTTTCTTTATATTCACTATTTACAAAATTAATATTGTTAAAAATGAGATTTTTTAAATTTTCTTTTATCGAATTAGAAAATTTAGCATCTTTAATCATTAATGGGATGACATATTTTTCATTTTCTTTATAAAATTTAAACATAGTATTAATAAATAATTCATTAAGATCTAAGCCTTTATCGGTAATGATAATATTTATATTTGGCATCAGTTTATCAATTAATGATTTTTCTATTTTTTCAAGCATATCATATATATCTTTATAATATAAATAAAAAGTTCCCCGGTTATAACCAGCCTTACTAGTAATATCATGAATTGTAATTTTATTTAAGTCTTTGATACTATATAACTCTATAAAAGTATCACACAATTTTTTCTTGGTAAAGTTTGATTTATCACTCATAACTTTCCTCCTAACCAAACACGGTGTTTAGTTAATTATACAATAATTTAAAGGTTTTCTCAACAAATGCCCTTAAATTGTTTATTGAATTACTAATACTAATGGAATATAATTTAATTAGAAGGAGGATTTATGGATAAGAAAAAAATTTTAATGCCTATTTTAGGCATGATAGGAGCTTTATTATTAGCTTTAATTATTACATTTCCAATGCTTAGTATGGAAATAAAGGATATACCCATTGGTATTTTGTCATTAGATGAAGGTGTAAATACACCAAACGGAGAAATTAATGCTGGTAAGCAAGTAATAAAACAATTAACTAAAGTAGATAATCCCGCAATTAATTTTGAAAAAGCCGGCACGGAAAAAGAGTTAAAACAAAATTTAAAAGATGGAAAATATTATGCTGCAATATTAATACCAAAAGATTTTACAGCTAAATCAGCGTCTAAACAAGCTAAACTAGAAGTAACTATTAATGAAGGCATCAATCCGATGGTTACTACTAATTTGCAGACAATGTTATCGGCGATGAGTGAAAAAAGTGGAGTAAGCATGGAAATTAATAGTATTAATAAAGTTCCAACAGAATTAGGTATAAAAGCCATGTTATTACCAATGATGTTTATATTACTTACATTTATTACTTCATTAGTTACTAGCTTATTAATTACTTTTAACCTTAAAACCAAAAATAAGACTAAATCTTATTTATTAGAGTTACTATATATTATTATCGCGGCCTTTGTGATTGGCTTTGCGGTATCTGGAATTATTATGAGCGTTATAGGTATAGATTTAGGTCTTACAAATATGGCGTTGTACCTTACAGTAGTTTCACTTGGTATTATGTTACTTGCCAATGGATCGGTAAATTTATTAGGGAAAAAAGGTTTAATCATCCCAATCCTATTATTTGTCTTTGGTATGGGTTTAATTCAATTACCGTATGAATTTTTAAATAGTATTTGGCAAGTTCTAGTGGCTTCATGGGAACCTTTTAGATATATTGGTATAGGAATTAGAGAGATATTATTCCAGAATGCTGGATTATGGAATTCATCTACTATTAGTATAATAATTATTGGAATTATTGGTATATTACTATCAGTAATCAATATTTTAAAAAAAGAGAAAAAAGTTCAAAAATAAAATAAATTAAAATTATAATTAATATGAGCAATATTAGTTTAAAAATCAATCTAAAATAATTTATCATATGTTAATGAAATTATTGGTTTTACATATAATAATAGTGAAAATTATACACATGTAATTTGCTTCTAATATCAAATAACAAGTGGCTTGAATTTTTTACATATGTATGGTATAATTATTACCGAAGGAGGGGGAAATATGAAAAAATTCTTATCTAATCATTTTAAAATTGTTTTTGGTATTTGTTTAACAGTAGTTGTAGCAGGTGTTGTTGCAGTCAGCTATGATAAAGCATTTAGTAAAGATACTAAAGCTTTGAGTTATGCAACAAATACAACTTCAGTAGAAGAAGCTGAAGAAGAAGTTAAAAAAGCAAATGCACAAGTTGAAAAAGCTAGTAAAGAAGTAGAAAATGCCCAAGCAAAAGTAGATGCTGCTAATAAAGAAGTTAAGAAAGCTGAAACAACCAAAAAAGAAGCAACAGTTGAAGTAAAAAAAGCGGAAAATGCCATCAAAAAAGCCGAAGAAAATATCCAAGCTGCGGAACAAGAATTAAAAGCTGCAAAAACTGATGCCGAAAAAAAAGCTGCAAAAGCAAAACTAAAAGCTGCTGAAGAAGAAGCTAAGTTAGCTGCTAAAGCCAAAGAAGAGGCTGAAGCTAAAGTTAAAGCAGCCGAAGAAGCAAAAAGAAAAGCTGAAGCTAAAGTTAGAGCAGCGGAAGAAGCCAAAAGAAAGGCCGAACAAGCTAAAAAAGATGCAGAAGCTAAAGCTAAAGCAGCCGAAGAGGCGAAAAGAAAAGCTGAAGAAGATGCTAAATTCCAACGTATGATGGAACTTGCTAAAAAAGGTGAAGAACGTGATAAACAAGCTTATGAGGAAGCAATGAAAGCTAAAGAAGCGGAAGTTGCAGCGAAAAGAGCTGAAAGAGAAGCCAAAGAAAAAGCTGAACAAGAAGCTAAAGCAGCGGAAGAAAAAGCAAGAGCTGAAAGAGAATCTACAGCTAGTTTAAAAGAAAAAGAACAAGCTAAGTCTGAAACACCAACTACATTCCAATCTCAAACATTAAAATCAGCTGCAAATAAAGCTGATTCGGTAGCTACATCAAATACCAAAGAAAATGGCCGTCAAATTACATGTAATGCTCTTGAAGTATATGGTTACAACTACTATACATCACATTGTAATGACCATGGTTATATATGGTTTGCGAGATTTAAATCTGATTATGCTATTTTTACAGCCCCAGGTTCTGGCGCCTTAACTAACGATGCTGTTATTGGTAGACGTGGTGGTATTACTTGGACGCAATATGCACCTAGTGTAGTAAATGGTCACCACTTTAAAGAATGGCAAACTAGTTTAGATAATTCATATGAAGTTCCAATGGTACTTTATAGAGCTGTTTATGAATAATTAATGGTTAAATCAACGAAAAATATTATGTAAAATATATATTTATATATGAAAATGACTATATTTTGTTATAGTCATTTTTAATATAATAGGAAAGTTATACAAGAATTTTAAAGAAAAATTAACAAAAAGTTGAACAAATATATTGATTATTAACCAAACGTATGACATAAAAAATGATTTGCAAAAAAGTTGTTTTTGTGTTATGATGTATTTGT
>CANRBD010000041.1 GCA_947628765.1 uncultured Bacilli bacterium | reverse complement strand
CTCACATTTTAATCGCTCCTGATGTCGATGAAAATGCTAGCGATGAAGAAAAAGAAAAAGCTGAAAAAGCGGCTAAAGAAAAAGCTGAAAAACTTATTAAAGAGTTAGATAAAGGTGCAGATTTTGCTGAACTTGCTAAAAAGAATTCTGATGATAAAGGTACTGCTTCTAATGGTGGTAAATTAACTATCTCTTATGGCGACGTTGTTGATGAATTCTGGGATGGGGCTTCTAAATTAAAAAATAAAACTTATACTAAAGAACCAGTTAAATCAGAATATGGATATCACATTATATATCGTGAAAGTCAAAAAGACAAACCAAAATTAAAAGCCGTTAGAGATAAAATTATCGATGATTTAGTTGAACAAAAAATTTCCGAAGATACTACTTTACAAACTGAAGCCATGGTTGAACTTCGTAAAAAATATGGTTTAAAAATGAATGACGATTCAATTAATAAAGCTTATAACGAAAGTGTTAAACAAGCTTTAGCTAAAGAAAACAGTTCAAATTAATGAACTGTTTTTTGTTCGAGAAATTTATTTATTTCTTCCATTTTATAGCCTTTAGAATATAGTTTGTTTTTTAATTTGAAAACTAATTCATCATCTTTATATTTAGATGCCATCTTACGGTATATTTTTTCCATTTCGGCAAATGACGCATCATTATTAAAATGGATATTATTTAGTTTTTGATTGATTAAAGAAAGGTCATAACCCAAATTAAGTAAATATGTCTGCATTTTTTGTTTGAAAAAGTGTTCAGAACATTTAGTCGTTTTCGCTTTTTTATCGATTATTTTTTCAAGGTGTTTTTCAACTATTTCGTTATCAATATTATTAATAACTTCATTAATAATTTCATCATCAATTTTAAAATTCACTAAATTTCTAGCAATTTTACCAGGGCCATCTAAAGATAAATTAATTTTATCATTAGTATAAGCCTTGGCAAAAGCTTCATCATTAATAAGACCTATTCTTTTTAATGTTTCGATAATTTTATTTATATCTTCCTCAATGGTCATATTCTTTTCTAAATATTTCCGGATTTCATATTCACTACGAAGTCGTTTACTAATCATATTAATAGCTTTATTATAACTTTCATAATAAACTGTATCAGTTTTTATTTTATTTAAAAGATCACTATTAATACTTTTGTCAAAAAGCAAATTATTTTCTAAAATAACATCATCAAAAGTATTGATAATTTCACCATTATCTAAAGTAATACGATATTTAGAGCCTTTTTTTTGAATCTTCTCTATTTTCATAAGTCTCACCATTTACATTATATCAAACATTTGTTTTTGCTGCAAGAAAAAAGAGGTTACTCCTCTTCTTTACCAATATGAATCATGTTGTTAGCTACTTCTTCTAAAGCTTTGCCAATTTTTTTAGTTGATTTATATTCGTTTTCTTTTAATTGATAATGGTTATTTTCTTCCATTTCTTTGGCCCTTTTTGCCACAACATTAACTAATAAATATTTTGAGCCCACTTGATTTAACAATTTATCAATTGAGGGATATAACATTTTACCACTCTCCTATTTTGATAATATAACATAAAAGCAAAAAATACAACTAATTAATATTAAATTTGACAGTATTTAACAACAATTAATTCATACTATAAATATTTACTTCTTTTTTTAACCCTTCTAAAACACAAAACATGGCCCAAGTATCTTGCTTACAATATTCAACAAGTTTTTGATATTTATGTTCAAAATCTAGCTTGTCCATTTTTGGAAATTTGGCATAAGTAATTAAGGCTTCAACACCATTACCAATTTCCATACCTTGATAAGTTAAACTAGAGAAAATTGGTAAAACTTTTTTAATGGAAAATGAACCTGTCATGTTGGCATTATAATAATTAAACATTTTAGCTTCATCTTTACTATAGCCTAAATCCTCATATAATGAAGATTTAGTTTTTACAATATTCATCAAATCAAAAATCATACTTCTTATTTTAAGCAGTTTAGTCTTGTACTCGGGGAATATTTCCGCAAGCTCTTTAATTCGCGTTTTTTCAAAAGAATCATTATAGACTAGGACTGTACCTTTATCGCCAATTAATTCACACATATACTTTACTAATTCCTCACGATGGTCCATATGATCGGGCGCGAGAAAGCCATAATGATCTTTTTCTTTATCACAAACACCTGGAGATGATTCAATATGTAAAGAAAACTGAAAAACTGATTGTGTATAACATTTTTCACCTCTATATCTAGGCAGTGGACATGGAAATGTTTCAAAATCTAAATGATAAACTGGGTATTGTATTTGTTTAATACCATCAATGATTTTATTTTTATTAATATATGGAATACCACTTTCTAAAGTTTTTCTTTGAATCACGTTTTTTTCACGATTAAGCATTCTTTCAGGAACATCTAGCATTGAAAGATAGCCATCATTAATTAAATCAAATCTTTCATATTTGTTGCCATCTTCATCTTTAAATCCATGATGACCATCAATATAGGCCATAATCGAATTTTTAGCTGGTAATTTACTCCAACATATTTTACTATATTTACATTTTGTCGTTTTTTTGATTTCGCAGGCTTCGCTTAAAGGCACTTCTTTAGCATTTAAATCATTAATGTAGCCCTCGACTTTTTTACGATCTAAATCAATTTTATCCATATACTCTTTTGTGATTTCAGTAAGGTCAATAAAGCAAACAATTTCATTGCCATCGGAATCAGTATCATATACAGGTTCACCACGATCGTATTTGCCATCAAAAACATATTCGTGATTAAGAACCGTTAAATAATATTTAACATTTTTTATTTTATCAGCCATACCATGGGTTTTTAAATCATTTTCAATAATATATCTTTGAACCGCTAAATCATAGACATAATGCCCTGCATCGCTATATCTATTGAATAATTTAGCGCGATTATCTTCATATTTTTTTTGTGGCATATAATTTTCAATATTAACGTCTAATTCTTCTAACAAATGATATATGCCTTTTTCGTCTTTCATAAATATCGAATTAAAATATCCATCATGTTTGCATCCTAAATCAATATATTTTTTAGTGGTAGTAGCTTTGGCCTCAATAATATTAAAGCCGTTTTTTTGTTCATTATATATATCAACATAACAAATATAACGAATATTGTTTATTAAAACATCAAAACTTTCTTGTTCTAAAGTATCTTTTGAATATTTAAATGTTCCCTCAAAATATTTAGGCGCTAAAGAACCAGCCAATAATTCTACGGCATTATAATATGGTAGCATAACTTCTAAGTGTTCATTTTTAGTATCTATTAGATCATTGCCTTCTTCATCATACATATCCCCTAACAGTTCTTTTAACATTTCATTTTCTTCTTCTTTACGATATTCTGCTAGAGTCACCATACTATTTAACTTTTCATGTTTAATATCATCTAAAGCGACATATCTTGGACATCTGGAATAATTGATAAAGTTTGTTTTAGTTATAGCCATAATATCACCTATCTAAATTATACCACGTAATGTTAGAAAATTAAAAAGTAAATCATTTACGATTTACTTTGTTTAATACTTTTATTTTTCCTTTGACTAAATATTCTAATGAAGACTCATCATATAAATCTAAATTAGGATTCCAGTAATCATGAGCACGTTCTAGGCTTTCTTTATAACTCATACCCAAAGCCGGAAGTGCGGCTTCACTAGTTTTAAACATATCGCCCGTAACTTCGACTTCGAATAGTTCTTTTTCATCATTAAGTAATCGTTGCCATGTTTTTAACTGTGGACTATCGCACACCCATATTGCTTCTTGGCGACTAATTTTATTAGGATAATATGTTTTTCGCACTTCTTCCAGAGCATTTTCACGGCGTTCCAATAACAAATCTCTAATATATGTCAATGATGTTTCTAATAAGTATGTAGATAATTCTTCTGGTAATGATTCACCAACAAAATAGTCTAAAACTTCAAAAAATGGCATATATTCACCATTTAATTTATGCCATACATCATTTGTTATAATCGAATTATATATAACATTGATAAAATCTTTGGAAGTATTATCAATAGTATTACCGACTTTCCATAATTCATCAAAATCAGTAGGTTGGTGATAATGATACATTTTCTTGTTATATACTTGCATAATTCTTCCCCCTTTAAACGCAGTATATTTTAACATTTTCTGGAAAAAAGTCAAATTAAAATATAGCCTAAGCTATATTATTTTAAATCATCATCACTAAAAGGATATGGGCATAAATCTTCTAAGGTAATTGTATTTTCCCTCGTTCCATCATAGTTATAAGTAATAATTTCCGTATTTTTATCACAAAAATCATATAAAGCTTGGCGGCAAATAAAGCAAGGATAACATTCTTTATCAGTTTTATTCATAATATAAACGGCTTTAATGTCACCTTTCTTATAGCCTTTAGTAATGGCACTATATAAAGCATTTCTCTCCGCACAAATACCAGCAGCTGGCGAAGATGTTTCAATATTTACCCCTTCAAATGTTGTGCCATCTTTACATTCAATAATTGCGGCCACACTATAATGATAGACATTGGAATAACTATTTTCTAATAATTTTCGTAATCTTTCTTTCATAAATTCTCCTTTTTAATAATTTCATAAATTAATGTTGGCTTAGATATTTCTTCATCACTATATTCAAAACAATCGAAAATGTCTGAAAGTGGCAAATCTTTTTCATTATAATAAACGGTTATTAAAACTTCATCTTTTAATACTTTATCACCAACTTTTTTATGGAGAACAAAACCGACAGTTTGATCAATTACATCATCTTTAGCAAATCTTCCGGCTCCTAATTTACGCGCAAGCTCACCTAGCTTTAACGCATTAATGCTTTTAATATATCCTGATTGATAAGCCTTAATATCAAATTTTTTAGACGAAACTGGGATATTATCAATATCTCCATGTTGATATGCCACCATTTCGACTAATTTTTCATATCCTAAACCTTTTTCTAAGGCATTTTCAACATATTCAATGGCCTCCTCAATAGGCATATTTTTATCTAAAGAAAGCATAAGAGAGCCTAAATTAATTACCAATTCATTTAAATCTTTAGGACCATTTCCTTTTAAAGTGTCAATGGCTTCTAAAACTTCTAAAGAATTACCAATAGCATTTCCTAAAGGTTCATCCATATTAGTAAGCACACATATGGTTTCTTTACCATTTAAATGGCCAATATTTACCATAATTCTAGCAAGCTCTTTGGCATCTTCTAAATTAGTCATTAAAGCACCGTTACCGACCTTTAAATCAATAATAATTTTAGAAGCACCACTAGCTAATTTTTTACTCATAATACTAGAGGCAATTAAAGGAATGGAAGCTACTGTACCAGTGACATCTCTTAAAGCATATAATTTTTTATCAGCAGGACATAAGCCCCCCATTTGGCTAACTATAGCCACGCCAATATCTTCTACTTGTTTTTGAACTTCTTCTAAACTAATATTGGTTTGAAAACCGCTAATAGCTTCTAATTTATCGATAGTTCCACCGGTATGTCCTAAACCACGGCCACTCATTTTTAACATTTTAACATCTAAAGCGGCCATTAAAGGCGCAAGCACAATTGTAGTTTTATCGCCAACTCCACCAGTAGAATGCTTATCAATACTATCAAAACCAAAATCTAGCACTTTACCACTATGTAGCATAATATCTGTTAAGTCAATAGTCTCTTTATCGGTCATCCCTTTTAAATAAACCGCCATTAAAAATGAGCTCATCTGATAGTCTGGGATTTCGTCATTAACATAACCCATAATGGCATAATTTAATTCCTCTTTTGTAAGTTCTTCACCCTTAGTTTTCTTTTCAATTATTTCTAATATATTCATGGTATTCTCCTTATCTACTATAATTATAACAAAAAAAATAGCATTTTGATACTATTTCATTCTTTTGTCGATTAGTTTTATAGTTCTTTCGGGGTCATTATATAAAGATTTGTAAAGTTTTTTATATTTTTTTAATTCTGATAGAATGGCCAAGTCTTTTTTTGGTAGTTTTACTTGATAATTGGTATCCTCTTCTGCTACCACGTCAATTTCTCTACCAGATAATTCATTTAGTGATAAATGTAAAATATCCGCAAGCTTAAAAAAATGTTCTAAAGATGGAGTGCGGTCGCCATTTTCATACCAACAAACAGCTACTTTGGATACTCCCAGAAGACTAGCTAATTGCCCCTGAGACAAATTTAATTGTTCTCTTGCTTCTTTTATCTTTTGCGAATTTATTTTCATACATAACCACGGTTTCCTTTCGCCAATTTCATTATAGCAAAGAGCAAACAAACATTTATAAAAATTAACTTGTAGTTACTTTTCTATTGATTTTAACCTATGGTTAATATATAATTAGTAATAGGAGGAAAAGAAATGAATGAGTTAAAAAAACGTCGATTAGAAAAACGATATACGTGTAAAAACATGGCCGAAATATTAAATGTCAGTAAACCTTTTTATTGGCAACTAGAAAATGGCAAACGTCGTCTTTCATATTCTATGGCAATAAAAATTGCGAAAATTTTTAAAACGAAACCTGATCAAATTTTTTATGATGAATATAAAAACAGAGAAAGTTAATTCTCTGTTTTGAACTATGCCTAAAGAAGGTTGAAGGCTGGGGCTATAAAAATAGGCATAGTTTTAGGGTTGAAGCATGTTGAAACAAAATGAAATAAAAAATATATTATAAAGGTTTTTTATGAATTACTACCAATGTTATAGCCCCAGCTAAAAGCTATTACTTATTTTTACTACTAGATAAGAATGTGACTTTTTCAGCGACAACTTCAGTAATAAAACGTTCGCCATCTTCTGTTTGATATCTATCAGTTTGAATACGGCCTTTAACACCAACTAAGTCACCTTTTTTACAATAATCAGTAGTACTTTGCGCAACACCTTGCCATAATTTACAACCGATAAAATCTGTATCATATTCGCCATTAGCGTTTTTATAAGCACGCGGTACTGCTAAAGTAATACGGGAAAGTTTTTTGCCCGTCTCAG
This sequence comes from uncultured Bacilli bacterium, assembly GCA_947628765.1. Classification (GTDB taxonomy): domain Bacteria; phylum Bacillota_I; class Bacilli_A; order RF39; family UBA660; genus Coprosoma. The sequence goes on along the minus strand of CANRBD010000041.1, from coordinate 3,642 downwards.
TTTCATATAATTCTGGTTCATTAGCTATACGGCCTACTAAAACGGTTTGGTTTAGCATATCTTCCCTCCTTTCGCTACGTACTATAGCCCAATAAAAAAATAAACGCAAATGTCAAATTTGGTATTTTGGTAAGATAATTGTATACAAAAACGAGAAATTCGTCTAAGACAAATTTCCCGTTTTTATTAAGGTTAAACTAGTCAAAAAGGGAATTTAGTATTTTTTGCAATTTAATTTTACAGTTGTATCAGAAATTTCCCCAGTGGCATAATTAATGGTAATGGTAACCGTGGTTGTTTTAGGGTCACATTTATCAAAAGCTTTTAAGTCATAATTTTCTCCAGCTTGATTAGCTTCCTTTAACATTTCTAAGGTTACTTTATATGCACTAGCTGAAGCATTGGCACTCATATATTTATCAAAATAGTCTTTAGCTGGATCAGAAATAGCTTTTTCTAATTTATTATTATTAGCTTCATCCCATTTAATATATCCAAAAATTCCGCCAGCAATAAGCAATATAACAACAATAAAGACAAGGAAAAATTTGGAATTATTCGTTTGATCATTTTCTTGCTTATTAATTTGATTATTTGTAGTTTCTAAATTGATATTAGGTTTACTATCTAAAGAGGCAAATAAATCTAATTCTTCAACTTCCTCATTTTGATTCCCTACTGATGGTTTTACAATTTCCTTTTTATCTTCGAAATTGCTTGTGACATCCTCGTTAGTTTCTAATTTGACTTCATGATTTTCTTGTTCAGTAATTACCGTTTCTTTTTCATCTGTATCTTCTGCTTTTGGCTCTTCTTTAGGAGTTTCTTCCTTTGCTGATTTTTCTAATGTTATAGGCTCGCTTTCTTTAGAAGCTTCCTCTTCTACTACTTCTTCGGTTTTTGATTGATTTTTTTCTAAAGCTGCTTTTTGAGATCCTTGATTTTTCTTTTTTTTCGCCATTTTTATTCCCTCCTTAAAAATAATTTTTTAAAAGTGCATTTAATTCCACAGCATATTCCATTGGCAAACTCTCTCTAAATTCTTCAATAAAGCCCATAATTAACAATTCTTGAGCCTTTTCTTCACTAAGTCCTCTACTCATTAAATAGAACAGTTTATCTTGATCTAATTTAGACACTGTCGCTTCGTGTTCCAAATATGATGAATTATTTTTGACAACATTCTTCGGAATTGTATCACTTTTAGATTCATCGTCTAATATAATTGTATCACATTTTATGATACTTTTGGAACCCTTTGCTTCTTCATCGATGTAAACCGTTCCACGATAGCTCGCATCGCCACCTAAGGCAGCAATGGATTTACTGATAATTTTACTGGTAGTATTAGGCGCTAAATGGATCATCTTCGCACCGGCATCTTGAATTTGGTTTTTAGTAGCTACGGCAATGGATATACAGTTACCAGTAGCTCCCTTCCCTTTTAAAATGCAGGCTGGATATTTCATATTAATTTTTGAACCGATATTCCCATCAATCCATTCCATTAAACCATTTTTAGCTACTTCAGCTCTTTTAGTAACTAAATTATAGATATTATCAGCCCAGTTTTGAATAGTTGTATAACGACAACTAGAATTTTCACCGACATATATTTCGACAACAGCCGCATGTAGTGAATCAGACAAATGATAAGTGGCCGTGCAACCTTCCATATAGTGGACATGACTATCATGGTCAACAATAATAAGCGTTCGTTCAAACTGTCCCATGTTTTTAGTATCAATTCGAAAATAACTTTGAAGTGGCCTATCAATCGTTGTATGTGGTGGCACATAAATAAAAGTGCCTCCACTCCAAACCGCACTATTTAAAGCAGTATATTTATTTTCATCATACTTAACTAACTTATTAAAATATTTTTTGAAAAGATCAGGATGATTTTTTAAGGCATCATCGGTACTACAAAAAATAACATTTTTTTCTTCTAACTCTCTAATCATATTATGGTACACAACTTCACTTTCATACTGTGCACCAATACCATCTAAATATTTTTCTTCAGCATCGATTAAACCAACTTTATCAAAAGTGTTTTTTATGTTACAAGCCACATTATTCCAATCGTTGGCTACGACATCCGATACTTTTTTATAATAATTAATTTTATCAAAATCAATTTTTAATTCTGGTCCAAAATTAGGATTGGGAGTTTCTTTAAAGGTTTCATATGCTTTTAAACGAAAATCAGTCATCCATTTTGGTTCACCTTTAATTTTAGAAATTTCGATAATTTTTTCTTTACTTAATCCTAATTTGCTTGCCATATCAGTCACCTATATTTATTATACTAAATTTAACATAAAATAAAAAGAGAAAAATGTTAATTTTCTCTGGAAATCACTAACGCATAACGATTATTTTAGGTTTAGCCTCATCGTTTATTTTAATCATGATTTGGCTGGCTGAAATAATTAACTGACGATATTCATCTTCGGAAATAATTTCTGGTAAAATTCCTTTAAAATTATAACTTATAGTATCACCATGGTTGATATCTTTGGATAATGTTTTAAGTTCTTCGCCACTTCCTAAATCATAATATTTATTATTATATAAAAGGGCCACGCCATTATTTGATTCTGGTTTTATAGCGATTTTATCTTTAACGAATAAAACCGTACCTTGTTCATAAAAAACAAATTCTGCATGTGGGAGCAAGTCTATATAATCTTCTAATGAATCAGCTTTGGCTTTTTCTTCATCAATGTGTTTAATTAATAATTCTTTTCGATGATTTAAATATTCTTGACTTTTAGGCTCTAACTCACTTTCGTCTAGGGCTTTAACTTGAGCAATATACTCTTCACCTAAAAAGTGTTTATCTTGAAAAAGCTTATATTTTTTAAAATCAATTAAATTATAATATGTGCCTTCACAAGCAAAGCAAAATTCCTGACGGGGAATCACTCTAGCCTTTATTTGGTTTCCTTCAAGTTCATCAATCTGAAAAACGCATTTGCATAATTGAATTTTATCTAACATTTTCAAGTCCTTTTAATATTTTTTCAATCCCCCACCAAGGAAGTAAAACACATTTTTTTCGATTTGGTTGTTTATAAGTATCGTCATAAACTATTGCTGATTCTAAAACTGTTTCATCATATTCTTGTTCGTCAATCATCTTTAAAAAATTATTTAAAATATTTTTAGCTTCTTCTAAAGTTTTATTTAATAATGTTTCAATCATAATTGAAGATGAACTTATGCACATGGCACAGGCATCACCGTCAAAACGAATATCTTTGATAATATTATCTTCAATTTTAATCATGATATTTATTTCATCAATACAACTTTCATTATTCATATTGATTTTTATATAATCTTTATCATCAACTAATCCACGATTTTTAGGGTTTTGATAATGTTCTAAAATAACACTTCTTTTTAAATTAGCATCCATGAGTACTCCTCCCATCTACTAAAATAATATCACAGATGCTTATAAAAAGCAAAAAGCACAAAAGTGCTTATCTCGATTCAACTATAAGTTTTATGGCCGTTCTTTCCTCACCTTCGATAATAATATCAGTGAAAGCAGGAATACAGATTAAATTTTTACCACTAGGAGCAACAAAACCTCGGGCAATAGCGACAGCTTTAATAGCTTGATTAAGT
>CANRBD010000040.1 GCA_947628765.1 uncultured Bacilli bacterium | reverse complement strand
TTATGAATATGCATGTTATTTTTGAGGATGAAAAGAAAAAAATTATTGGCGAAGTCGAGGATATTGGTAATGATATTATCAAAATTAGATTTTTAGGTGAAGTTGTCGGAAATCACTTTGTCGGTGGAGTTATTAGAAAACCAACTTTTAATTCCAATCTTCGTTTAATCACTCGTGAAGAAGTAGGCTTACTTGTTGGTGAAGATAATGCGAATTCACTTACTTTAGGTGTAAGTCCACTTTATGATGATTATCCAATTAGAGTTGATATTAATGACTTATTTAGTAGTCATATGGCTATCTTTGGCAATAGTGGTTCTGGTAAATCATGTGGTGTAGCTAGAATTTTACAAAATGTTTTTCGCAATGATAAACTTTTACCATATAAATCTAATTTCTTTATTTTCGATGCTTACGGGGAATATCACAATGCCCTACAAACAGTTAATCAAATTAATCCAAATTTAAATTTTAAATTTTATACTACTAATGTTACTCAAACTGATGGGCAAATTGTTAATATCCCCCTTTGGCTTTTAGATGTTGATGACATGGCTTTACTTTTAAGATGTGAATCACATTCCCAAATAACGATTATTGAAAGAATGCTTAAATTAGTAACGATTTTTGCCACCAATGATGATATTTCAAATCGTTATAAAAACCATTTAATTGCCAAAGCCATTATGAGTATTTTATATACTAATCAAACAGCTAGTAGTAAAAGAAACGATGTTTTTGCTATTTTAGCTACTTGTTCAACCAATGAATTTAATATGGAATCTCCAGTTCAAGGAATTGGTTATACGCGTAAATTTAGAGAATTGTTTACGATTGACACACAGGGTAATTTCCCAGAAAGTATTTTAATGACAGAGTATGTAACTTCTTTTATCGATGACTCTTTAGATAAATATGAACCAACAGAAATGAAATATTATACCCTTGAAGATTTAGAAAAAGCTTTAGAGTTTACTTTAATTAGTGAAGGTCTTTTACATAATGAGGAAACTTATAGTGATGCGATTACTTTGAAAGTTAGACTTCATGCTATTACGATTTCCGAAAATTCTAGGTATTTAAGATATCCTGAATTTATTACGATGGAAAATTATATTGCGTCATTAGTATCCTTAAATGGTAAAAAAGCTCAAATTGTCAATTTTAACTTAGAGGACGTCGATGACTGGTTTGCGAAAGTCGTCGTTAAGTTATATTCAAAAATGTTATTTGATTTTACCAAACGTTTGAAACAAAGAGCATCTATTCCTTTCCATATTTTTGTCGAAGAAGCTCATAGATATGTTCAAAATGATACTGATGTGGAACTTATCGGTTATAATATTTTTGAACGTATTGCCAAAGAGGGCAGAAAATATGGTATAATTTTAAATTTAATTTCGCAAAGACCGGTAGAAATTTCGGAAACCGTTATTTCACAGTGTTCAAGTTTCTTAATTTTTAAATTAAACCATCCAAGAGATGTAGAATATATTAAGCAGATGCTTCCTAACATCAGTGCTGAAATAGTTGAAAAACAAAAATCATTACAGCCAGGAACTTGTATGGCTTTTGGTAAAGCTTTTAAAGTACCAATGCTTGTCAAAATGCAGATGCCTGATCCTGAACCATCAAGTAGTAGTTGTAATGTTATCGAGACTTGGAAAGTATAGACCTATAAAGGTCTTTTTTTCTAAATTTTTGTAGTATTTTATGGAAGATTGTGGTATTATTATAGTAAGGAAGGTGAAAAGATGTATTGTAGTGATTGTGGGGCAAAAATAGCCAAAAATGCTAAATTTTGTCCTAAATGTGGTAAACCAACCACACCAGACACAAAAAAACAGACAAGTGAGAAAGGACTTTTAAGAAAAGCTTTAAAAGCTAAGGCTAAAGGTTTTAATAAGACCCCACTTATTTTAACCATGGTGATTTTAATTGCGATTTCATTTTTAGCAGCTTTGTTAAATGGGGGATTAGCTTCTATTCAAACCAATAATGCTTCTATTGCTATTTTGGCTCTTCTAAGTGCTTTAATTGCCTTAGTGTGCTCTATGATTTTAAATTTTGGTATCATTGGTGGTTCTTTAGATATTGCTAGAGAAAAAAATATTACTATTAGTGATGTTATCGTAAAACCATTTTATAAAATTAAAAATATCTTGTTATATTTTCTATTTATCATTTTAATTTTTATTGCTTTCGTGATTTTGTTTGTTTTTCCAATTATTAATATTTTAGTGATATTATGTTCATGGTTTGCTATTCCAATTTTATTTATTTATTTCTATCCAGTATTTGATATGCTTACATATTTAATTATGGATGATAATAATACCGAGCAGTCATTTATCGAAAATTTAAAGAAAGCTTACAATTTAGTTAAAGGAAAACGTATTAGGTATTATGGAATGTTATGCAGCTTCATGGGCTGGCTTATCTTAAGTGCCTTTACCTTTAATATTTTATCTATTTGGGTAATGCCTTATATGCGTTTAGCCGTAGCTAACATGTATTTAGAATGGACTGGCGAAAAAACCTTTGAAGCTACTGAAACAGGTTTATCTGATGGAGCCGTAATTGGAATTACTGTTGGTGGTTATGTAGCGTTTATAATTTTATTTATAATTTTCATAATCGTTTTAGCTATAGCTGGCTATGCCCTTACTAACCATGTTGATGTTCATCATAATCCAATTATGGATTTTGACTTTGAAGAATTTTATCACGATACTGCTGATTATCATATGTAATAAAAAGAACTTATACAAATTGTATAGGTTCTTTTGTTTTAATAATGGCCTTTTCTTTTAAGAAAACTTCAATTTTTTCAAAATCTTTTTTGCTTATTTGAAATTTGTAAGTTATAAAACTGCCAAATTCTTTAGTCACTATTTGCTCTTTAAGCAAATGATCGATAAATTTATTATCGTCATATTTAAAAGCAATTTCCAAATAATAGCCATCAATAACATCTAAGATAGTGGCCTTTTTCAAAGCTTCACTGACGCTTTTAGAATAAGCTCGCAAAAGGCCGCCGGCGCCTAATTTTATGCCTCCAAAATATCTAATTACAAGACATAAAACATTCGTAAGTTCGTGATTTTCTAAAACTTGTAAAATTGGTTTGCCAGCTGTTCCTGATGGTTCACCATCATCACTACATTTAGAATATGGACCTAATATATAGCCAAAGCAATAATGAGTGGCATCTTTATATATTTCTTTATAGTGATAGATGATCTGATTAAGCTCATTTTTATCATAAAAAGGTGTTAAAACAGTAATGAATCTTGATTTATTAATAATAATTTCATGAATTACTTTATTTTTAATCGATTTCATTCTTATCACCAATTTAATTATATTAAATGGGCAGTAAAAAAGCAAGACTAAACATTATGTATAAAAAATAAATAAAACCAGATTCACCATTTTAAAAAAGATTAATCTAATAAAATAGGTGGTATTATGGGGCAAATATTAGGTTTTATTTATGCTTTGTTTTTAATTATTAGTTCCTTTGGTAGGGCAGCTAATAAAATTTTAATTATGCAGACATTTGCCTTGTTCTTTAAAGCCATGCACTATTATTTATTAGGTGGTATGTCCGGTTTTATCACTAGTATCATTTCACTTATAAGAAATCTTGTTTTTACAAAAATTAAAGCCAGTAAGATATGGACAATAATTTTTATTATTTTATTTATTCTATCAGGCATTTATTACTATCAGGGATTTTTTTGCTTATTACCAGTTATAGCCACCATCATTTATACTATTATTATCAATTACGATAATCCAAAGTATTTAAGATGGGGCATGTTTTTTACTAGTGTCGCCTGGCTTATCTATAATATTTATATAATTTCTTATGCCGGCACACTTATTCAAACAGCAGTTTTAATGACTAATATCTTGGCGATAATAAAACTTGATAAAAAATAATATTTACCTTATAATACATAAAGAAGGAGGCGCTAGAAATGTTACAAGAAAAATTAAATCTAGTTCCCCATAAACCAGGATGTTATTTAATGAAAAATGAAAACGGAACGATTATTTATGTCGGTAAAGCTAAAGATTTAAAAAACCGTTTAAATTCTTATTTTCATTCATCACATACGGGGAAAACAGCTAAATTGGTTAGTGAAATTAGAGATTTTGAATATATAATCGTTTCTAGTGAAACGGAATCTTTAATTTTAGAGATTAATTTAATTAAAAAACACGATCCGAAATACAATATTTTGCTTAGAGATGATAAAACTTATCCTTATATTGAACTTACTAATGATAAAGTACCTAGATTATCCGTAGTTAGACATTTACATAAAAAGAAAAATAAAACTCGTTTATTTGGACCTTATCCTAATGTAATGGCCGCCCGCAAAACAGTTAATTTATTGAATAGAATTTATCCTTTAAGAAAATGTACCACATATAACAAAAGACCATGTTTGTATTATCATATCGGTCAGTGTTTAGGATATTGTACTCATAATGTTCCTGAGGATAAAATTAAAAAAATGGAACAAGATATAATTCGATTTTTAAAAGGCGATCATACCTTAGTGACTGATAAAATTAAAGCGGAAATTGAAATATATAGTAATGATATGCAGTATGAAAAAGCCTTGGAATTAAAAGAATTATTAGATTATATTAATATTACTTTAGTAAAACAAAAAGTTGAAATTAATGACAATCTCGACCGTGACATATTTGGTTTTTATAGTGATAAAAATTATTTAAGTGTCTTTGTATTTTTTATAAGAGGTTCGAAAATCCAAGGACATCATCATACTATTATTCCCCTTATCGATAGTGAAGAAGAGGAGCTTACCCGATATATTGCCAAGTTTTATGAAAAGTCCCTTTTACCAAAAGAAATTTTAGTGCCCAAAATAGTAGATGATAAACTACTAGAAAGCTATTTAAATATTAAAGTTAAAAAACCTTTAAAAGGAGTTAAGCAAAAACTAATTCAAATGGCTAATGATAATGCCAAAAGAAGCCTAGAAGAACAAATAACTTTGCTTTTAAAAGATGAAGAAAAAGTAAGCAAAGCTAATGATGATTTAAAAAACATTTTAAATATGGATAAACTAGATAGAATTGAAATATTTGATAATGCGCATTTGTTTGGCACGTATAATGTTTCGGGCATGGTTGTATTTATTGATGGTGCGCCAGCCAAAAATGAATATCGTAAATATAAAATATCGACTGATAAAAATGACGATTATGGAACTATGCGCGAGGTTATATACCGTAGGTATTTTCGCGTTTTAAAAGATGATTTGCCTAGACCAGATTTAATTATTGTCGATGGCGGTTTAGGTCAGTTAAATGTGGCTAAAGAAGTAATTAATGATTTTAATTTAAATATCAAAGTTGTTTCGCTTAAAAAAGATGATAAGCATAATACCAGTGCTTTACTTACGGAAACCAAAGAAATAGCTGTTCCTAAACGGAGTGAACTATTTCATTATTTAGAAAGAATGCAGGATGAAGTTCATAATTTTACGATTAATTATCATAAACAAATTAGAAGTAAAGGAGTTTATGGAAGCGTATTAGATAATATTGACGGTATTGGCGAAAAAAGAAAACAAACATTACTTAAAAAATATAAATCTATTAGTAACCTTAAAAAACAAAGTATCACAGAACTTACCAGCGTTTTACCAGAAAAAGTGGCTAAAAATTTATTAGATAGTTTAAAAGACTTGTAAAATAATAGTGGGTGTGCTATCATATACGATATTATTTAAGGGGGATACTATGAAAGAAGCCGATAATAGATTATTTAATATTATTTTAGAAAAAGAATATTTAAATAATATTGCTAGAACACTCAAAAAGTCACCGATTGAAGCTCATAAACGAATAAAACGTCTGGAACAAAAGGGATGTCTTTTTAATCGTACCTATTATGATAATGGTGACATTAAACACACTTTAAAGATGAAGCTTACAAAACCGCTTATGCATACCGCTTATTTAAAGCTTTCTGATCCTAATGAATTTAAATGTGTCGTGCTTAGTGATATGCATGATGGGCACCGTTTAGCCGATATTAGACTAGCTGATTATGTTTATGAACATTGTATAAAAAATGATATCCATGTAATTATTAATTGTGGGGATTTTATAGATGGTTCATGTGGTGATACTCGCCAAAAGATAATCCGTAGTCCTAGAGAGCAGCTAGAACATTTTATAACTGAATATCCCTATGAGCGCACGATTTTAAATTATATTAACTTAGGCGATCATGAAAAACAAACACTGGAGCAAACTGGTTTAGATTCCGTTCAAGTTTTAAAAAATAATCGTCCTGATTTTGTGCCAGTTGGTTATGGGTTCGGTATTTTAAACATTAATAATTCCCAAATATTTTTGGAACATAAAGGCTGCAATGTGGAATATCCAGTATTGCAAAACAAGATTATTTTAAGTGGGCATTCCCATGCTTTTGCTTATAATTTTTATGGCGATAATTTAAAAATAAAAATTCCATCACTTTCATATTTGTTATATGACCGAATTTTAAAACCACGTTTTTTGGAAATAACTTTATCACTTGATAATACAGGTAATTTTAATGATATTCATCTTCGCAGTTTAAGTATTGAAGATAATAAGCTATCCGAAAATGCCAATATCCAAATGGAATTAGGTCTTCAATCACAAAAACCAATCCGCGAAAACAGCGATGGCATTCATTATACAGAAACGGTTAGATCAAAGAAACATAAAAAGCGTCATAAATAGAAAATGTAAATTATTAGACAAATATTTACATTTTTTTTATTTTCTGATAAACTTGTATATAGTAGTGTAGGTGTAAATATGAAGAAGAAAATGAAGAAGAAAATATTTTGGATTATAATTATTGTGATTTTTTTAAGCCTTTTTGGTTTTGGAATATATAAATTTGTTTCTAGTTTTAAAGAAGATCAAGCTTTAACTACCGCGAAAATGAAACAAATATTAAATTACTATGACAAATTTAATATTAGTGTTTTAAATTTTGCCGAAGCCCGTGATTATTTTTATGAACAAAGACAACAAACTTTTATTGAAGAATTTTCACGCAATATAGAAGGTTGGAATGTTTTAATCGAAAATTATGAAAAAAAGATTAAAGATGTCGAAAAAAACAGTAAGTTTTTAAAGAAAAATTGTCGGGTTAAATTTGCCGATCCAAATGTTAGTAGTAAATGCACAATTTTTAAATCAACATATGAAGGGGCGATGAATTATTTTATTTCTGATATTAAGGCTTACAACAAAAATGTCGATGAATATAATGAATGGGCCAAAAATAACAACAAATTACAATTAAATAAGGGTAAATTAGTAGTTTATAAGAAATATATCGATTTTGATAATGATAAACAATATTTTGGAAAAGAGGAAATAGATAATGCCAAATAAAAGAAAACTTAAAAAACCAGTGAAAATTTTGATTATTTGTTTAAGCATTTTCATATTATTAGGCGGCTCTTTTGCTTTTGTTTTATATGGCCCATGGAAAAATTTTCGCGTATGGTTAATTACTACGGCCATGACAACTATGAATCACCAATATTTGGCGACAATATTTTATAGTGATAAAACCATTGATAAAGTTTTAAAAGATAATTATGTTAAAGAAAGTGGCGAAAACACTGATGCTTCGCAAATTGTTTTTAACCGTTATGAATCTTCAACAATGTTTTTAAACAAATATGAAAAAGATATTCTTACACATGATGCTGGGGATTTATATAAAAGAATTAACATTACTGGTAATAAACTCCGTGGTTATTTAGTTGCCATATATGATCCAAGTAAAATAAAAATAGCGGTTTCCAAATATATGGGTACTAAAGGTCAAATGCTAACTACGATGACTAAAGACAATAATGCTGTGGTTGGTATGAATGCGAGTGGTTTTATCGATCCTAATTACAATAGTAATGGAGGAGTACCACATGGCATTGTGATCAAAGATGGCAAAGTTTTAAGCAATAAACCACGTGCTGGTGGAAATGGCGGACTCATCGGCTTTAATAAAGAAAATAAACTGATTTTAAGCCGTATGACAGTTAGTGAAGCTCAAAGCCAAGGCATTAGAGATGCTGTAGATTTTGGACCATTTTTAATTGTCAATGGTAAACCTTCCTTTGTAAAAGGAAATGGTGGTTGGGGTAGTGCGCCAAGAAGTGCGATTGCTCAAAGAAAAGATGGAATTGTTTTGTTTTTAGTAATGGATGGTCGTGACTATGCTCACGGTATTGCCGGCGCAGACATGGTCGATTTGACCGAAATTTTACTTAATTATGGAGCTTATAATGCGGCTAATTTAGACGGTGGAACTTCTTGTGGTTTAGTCATTGAAAACCAGCTTGTCAATAAACCAATCAATGGTAGTGGGCAAAATTTAACAAGGGCAATTCCTAATGCTTGGATTGTTACTAAATAATGATAAAAAATAAATAGTAGACATATATTTACAATGAAAAGGTACATATATGTCTCTTTTTTGTGAATTATTTGATATAATCTAAAATAGAAGGAAGTGGTAACATGGCCAGTCATAGAGCTAGACATGGAAAAAGAAAATCAAAGAAGAAAAGAATTTTTCTCGTATTTTTATTATTAGTTTTATTAGGTGTAGGAGCTTATTTTCTTTTAGCTAATAAAGAAGTTAAAAAAGTGGTAGAAGAAAAAATTGTGAAAAAGCTTAAAATTGTCGATGAAAATTCTAAATCAAGGCCAATCGCTGTAATGATTAATAACAATCATCAAGCATGGCCACATGCAGGTTTAGATGATGCTTATATAACTTATGAAATTATTGCTGAAGGTGGAATTACACGTTTAATGGCGATTTTTAAAGATCAAGATACCGAAAAAATTGGTTCAGTTCGTAGTTCGAGACCTTATTATTTAGATTATGCTTTAGAAAATGATGCTATTTATGTTCATTATGGTTGGAGTGAAGATGCCAAATCAGATATAAGCAAATTAAATGTAGATAATATAAATGGTCTTACGGCATCTAGTGTATTTTGGCGTGATAAGAGTTTAAATAAAGCCACTGAACATACAGTGTTTACTAGTATGGAAAAAATTAAAGAATATGCAGAAGAACAAGGCTACATGCGTGATACAAATAAAGATTTGTTATTAAAATATAGTATTGATGAAATTAATATTAATAAAAAAGAAGGAGCTCAAAAAGCTGATAAAGTTTATATTAGATATTCGCATTATACTGATACATCATATGAATATGATGCTGAAGCTAAAGTATATAAACGTAGTATGTCAGGCACCGCGCATGTTGATGCGGTAACTGGTAAACAATATACCGTTAAAAACATTATTATTACTCCAATTAAAAATTATGCCTACGATTCATATGGCAGACAAAAATTAGATAATATTGGTTCTGGTGACGGCTACTTTATTACTAATGGTTATGCAGTACCAATCACATGGGAAAAAGAAAGTCGTTCTAGCCAAACTGTTTATCGTTATAAAAACGGTAAAGAAATTAAAGTAAACGATGGTAATACCTATATTCAAATTCAGCCTTTAGGCGAAACATTAACTATTGAAGGCACCGAAGAAGAGGAAGAAGCTGAATAGTCAATTTGTAATTTTAAAGGAAATATGATATAATGACAAAGTACTTGAGGTGAGTTAGATAATGAATATTGAAAAACAAGACTTAGAGTTTTCTAAAATTGTTCAAAATATCTTAAATAACGAAGAATTTATGAAAATTAAAAATATTGAACATCATGGAGTGACGAGATTTGATCATTCTATGAAAGTTGCATATTATTCATATAAAATTAGTAAAATGTTACATTTAGATTATGTGGAAACCGCTAGAGGCGGTTTGCTTCATGATTTCTTTATTAGTCCAGCTAATAGAACGGCTAAAGATAAATTTATTTCAACTTTTGTGCATCCTAAAGAAGCTGTTAAAACAGCTAAATCACAATTTAATTTAAGCCGTAAAGAAGAAGATATGATTCGTAGTCATATGTTCCCACTCAGTTTATCTGTACCTAAATATGCTGAAACATGGGTTATTAGTATGGTCGATAAATGGGTAGCTGTGAATGAATTATCATTAAAGCTTAAGTTTAAAGTTAAATATGCTTATAATCTTCTTTTACTTTTCATAGTTGGTATTATTAGATAACAGCATAAAAAGATATGTAGACCGCATATCTTTTTTAATAAAAAAAATTATATTTATGAAAAAGAACAATTAGAATATAAATAAATAGACATATAACCTAATAATATGGTAAAATAATAATAGTAATAATAATAGAAAGGTGTGGTGAATTAGTGAACTTTGGAGATCGAGAATTAAAGGAATTAGCCAAATTACTAAATTTGTCAATTAATGAATTAGAGCAAAATTCCAAAAAATTAGAAGATTGTGATGCTGTATATTATTGGAATCCTACTAAAGGTGGGGTATCTGTTATTGTTGCAGCAAATGGCGAATATCTTGGAGCAACATCAAGTGTCAGCTTTGAAAAGTTATTAGAAGAATTTAAAACTGGAAAAAGAAATGGAAACTTAAAGAATAATGACTAATTAAAGATACTAAAGTATCTTTTTTTATTAACCTTTAGGATACTTCCCACACGAAGTGTGGGAAGCAAAAACCACGCATTATATGCGTGGGAGTTAAAAACTT
>CANRBD010000039.1 GCA_947628765.1 uncultured Bacilli bacterium | reverse complement strand
ATTATAGCTATAGAAGCTGATGGAACGATAAAGATAGTAAAAATTGAATCTATTGGAAAAATGGCATTTGACAGTCCTGGTTTACGAACTACCGGATATTGTAGCCATGATGATGCTCCTATTCATGGCTGTGGAATCTGGGCCAAAACAGATAATTATGTAAGTGGAGATGGAACATTTTCAGGAGTAGTAGAAAAAGATAGTGAACTTAAAACATATTTAAACAGTACTTATTATCAAAGTATAAATCCAATTAGTCAAAATTATATACAAGAACATGATTTTTATTATGGATGTTCATTAAGTTTAAATGATACCCCTTCAGATGTAATAAATGCCGAAAAAAAATATATGGCAAAAAGTATGATTGGTCTTATCACATGGAGTGATTATGGAAGAAGTTTTGCAGATTCAGAATGCACATTTGATGTTGTTCATGATAATGGAAAAAGAGAATGTATTTCAAAAACATACATAGTTCAAGGTACAACGGACACTTGGCAAACTTGGATTTTACGTCCTTGGGGAGGATCTGCTGCTGGTGGTGATTCTATTACATGGAATGGTTTAGTTGGTGGTGGATATGCCGATAGTAAATTTCAAGTAAGGCCTGCTATATATTTAAAATCTGATATCACCTTATCTGGAAAGGGAACTAAAGAAGAGCCATTTACTATAAATTAATAATATTAAAACCCCGTTTCTTAAAAGAAACGGAGTTTTTTTAATCAAAATAATCAATTTTTACACTTTTGCGAACTTTTGCCATTGTTTCTTTAGCTTTATCTCTAGCGGCTTTTGTACCTTCTAGTAAAATGGCATCAACTTCTTCTGGATGAGTTTCATAATATGCTCTTTTTTCATGAATGGGTTTTAAAAATTCTTGCATTTTCGAAATCAATTCTTTTTTACAAGCTACGCAGCCACGCTTACCTTTTTTACACTCTTCACATACAGTTTCAATATTTTTATTACCAATAAGTTTATGATAATAATATACCATACAAACATCAGGATTAGCTGGGTCATCTTTTCTTATCTTATTTGGGTCAGTAATTGCGCCCATTATTTTTTGGGCAATTTCCTCATCACTATCAGCTAAGAAAATCGCATTGCCTAGGCTTTTGCCCATTTTTTCATTACCATCTAACCCTTTAACACGAGCAGCTTTAGATAATAATGGTTCTGGTTCTAAAAGCGTTTCACCATAAATTGAATTAAATTTGCGCACAATTTCACGACACTGTTCAATAAGTGGGAGTTGATCCTCACCTACTGGTACAAGATTACCATTAAAAGCCGTAATATCAGCAGCTTGGCTTACAGGATAACCCACAAAACCATAGGTGACACTTTCTCCGTGATGTCCAAATAAAGCTTTTTTCTGAGCAATTTCAGATTTAACAGTCGGATTGCGATAAAGTCTTGACATAGTTACTAAATTTGAATAAATTACTGTAAGCTCGGCGATCTCGGGAATCATCGACTGAATAAACATATGAACCTTAGCTGGATTAATACCAATAGATAATAAATCAATAGCTATTTCATGCACATTTTTTCGCACTTTGTCAGGATTATCAAAATTATCCGTTAAAGCTTGAATGTCTGCAATCTCTAAATAAAAATCATAATCATCTTGAAGCTTAACCCAATTTTGAGCGGCTCCAAAATAATGGCCCAAATGTAAATTACCTGTTGGTCTAAGACCTGTCAAAACGGTTTTCTGCATCCAACTTCACCTTCCTTAAAAATTATAACATAAATATTCTAATTGATAAATATCAATATTTAATAATTGATTTATTTCTAATAACATAAAGATAAAGAGCGATTAAAAATTCATCCGCAAAAACTGGTAAAAAGACAAAGGCTTCACGCATATTATTCTCTTTAATCATCTCATAGAAAAGCTTTACCACGCTTTTCCTTTCAATGATACCTTTAAATTTACGGTTTTTTATTTTAGCTGTAATTGTTTTTAAATTAACCGCATTAGTTTTAGTCATTTCGACTAATAAGCCCTTATTAAATGTTCTAATATTATATAAAGTATCTTCGGCAAAGTTAAAACATTTACCAGCTTCTTCAACTAAGTTATTAAAATATTTATATGAAACTTTTTCCTTAACTATTGATTTAAAAATTGAAGAAGATGTGATTTTGCCAATAATGCCACTATCTAAATCCTTTAAAATTTCATAAACTTTTTGTTCAAAAATTTTTCCATAACGATTATAATTTTTAATTAAATTATGTTTTTTAAAAGTAAACTCATTACCATCAAAGTGTTTAAAAGTTTTCATTGTATCATTGTAACCAAATCTTAAAGCTTCTTGTGATTTTAACTTATCAAAAACAAGAAAAGATACAATTTTATTGCGTGGTGAAATAGTAGTTATCGGTATACTTGTTTTAACAGGTCTTTTAAACCCAACTGCTTTTAAATCTACGGCAATAATTTCTTCCGCACCTAGTTTAATCGCTAAATTGATTGGTAAGTTATCATAATAACCACCATCGATATATAAATCATTATCAATTTTTTGTGGTTTAAAAGCTGGATAACATGAAGCTGAAGCAATGACATAATCTTTAACATTATCTGGTGATAAGTCTTTTTTAGTTTTAAATACTGGCTTATTTTGACTTAAATTATAAGTTACTAAACCATAGTCAATTTTTGAAGCAAAAAATTTACGAGAATTATATAGTTTATCAAAAATACCTTTTAATTTACCAACATCCATACCACCTTCAGTAATAAAAGACTTCACATACATTTTATAGACATCGGCAATGGCAGGATTTTCACATAGTGAAAAAGTAGTTTCATCGTAAACTTTGGAAAAAGACATTGTCTTCCATAATTTCATGGCTTTATGATAATCTTTTTGAACTAAAATTGCGCCATTTAAAGCTCCAACCGAAGTACCAGTAATTATATCAGGAATTTTACCTAGTCTTTTTAAGGCATAATACACTCCTATTTGATACGCCCCTTTAGCGCCACCGCCAGATAATACTAATCCTAGTTTGCTATCTGCCATTATTTCACCTCATACTATTTTCTAATATACACTCCAAATGTAATATCATCGTTAAATTCTAACTCGGTATTTTCTAAAATTCGTTTAACTGTATCTTTATAATAATAAATAGTACTGCCATTTATAAAATAAATATAATCATCTATATAAATCACACTATCGATATCCGTTGTTGTAAATAAGTATGTGACTAATTTAGGATTTTGCACGTCAGCACGATATACTTGATAAGCTTTTGGTCCTAAAGTTTCATTTTTTCGATAATAATAACAGTAACCATTTTCCTTACCTAAACAATCAGCTTTATCATAACCAGCGGGAACATCAGCAGTATATTTATTAAACTTTTTACCATCTAAAGCTTCATTTAAAGTCATTGTTTGCCACGTGCCATTATAGTATTTAATACCATCTTTACTAGCTGTTTCTTCGACATTTTCATATTTTAAACTAATTTTATATTGCTTTTCCGCATCAGTATCGAATAGATAAATATCACCATCGACTACGCCTTGGATAGTAGAATCGAATGATATATCATCATAACTACGAATTTTATTAGTCTCGCCATTAATTATGTTTACTACATAGAAATTTTTAAAACTATAGTTTTCGTTATAATTCGCAACAATATAATATTTGTCATTAAAAACTTTAATTGGTTTAGTATAGATATCATTATTAAATAGTTTGACGTTTTTCTCCTTACTATTAAATAAGGTAAGTCCTTTATAGGTTTCTAAAGCCAAATAATGATTTTCCGGTATATTTTCATCATAAATAGTTTCAGTGTTTGATAACTTACGGGCGGAAGCTTCATCACGATAGTTTTTAGGATTATAATTATATTTTTCTAATGAAGATACCATTTTAGATAATTTATTTTGTAAAGTTTCATCTAAATCATGATAATAAGTGATTTCCTTAGATGCTTTATTTAAACACATAATATCGGTTAAAATTTTACCACCTTTAAAAATCGGCATAATACAGTGCATGTCATTTATTTTTTGATATTGTATATCACTAATAACTCTTTCTTTTTTATTATAATTGATAGGCATTTGAAAATTTAAAGAAAATTTTTCATGTGAAATTTTAAAATAATAGTCATCCATATTATATAAAGATTTAGTTTTCAAATTTTCGGTTACTTTAAAATTGCCTACTCGATAACTAACTTTATGGCCTTTATCAAATATATGAATAACAATATTTAATGATACCAAAATAACAATTAAAATACCTAAAACTTTAAACAGATACTTCATACATAATCCTCCTATTTCAATTATATATAATATAGGTGTTTTTTTCAAGAAAAAAAGAGCGAAATACTTAGTTATCGCTCTCTCCATGATCAGCTATTTGCTGCAAATCTTCATTTAACTCAGTTTTCTCTTTCTCCGTAGGTTCATTTTTATATTCACGTTTTTTCTGCATCATATATTTGGTAATAACCGTTTCAATCTCAGCTAAAGAGCTTTTAGAAAGGTTAGATAAAACCACTTTTTCTTTAATGGTATCGATAATAGCACGTCCCCAAATAAGACCCATTTTAATAGTAAAATCGTTAAACATATCAGGGGTAATACTATAGTAAAAATAACCAAATAATAAACGTTTTTGCGCAAGCACAAGACGGCGATTAGTCACCACTACGACATACGTACTAATAACATCTAAAGCACTTGGACCTTTTTGGGCTGCAAAAGCATATAACACTTCTTCATCATCGTTTAAATGTCTTTCAGCAATGCGTGAATGCGCTTTAGTACGCCATGCAAGAGTACCTGGATGTCTATGAGTAAATTCTTTAACTTTATTATATACTTCATTTTTATGATTCATATTTTCCCTACTTTCCATGACAATTTTTATATTTTTTGCCACTGCCACAAGGACATGGTTCATTACGACCAATTTTTTTGGTTCTTTTAGGTTGTTGTTTTCTAACTTTGTTAGGATCATCAACAGCTTTACCTTTAATGACTTGTTCTCTTTCGGTATTTTGTCTTACTTCAGCATGTAATAAAAATCTAGTAACATCAGTATCAATGGTGTCTAGCAAATTATCGAAAAGTTCATAACCTTCGGCAGTATAAGCTCTTAATGGATTTTCTTGACCATAACCTCTTAAATGAATACCTTCTCTTAAGATGCTCATTTCATTAATATGATCCATCCAGTGCGTATCTATGACTCTTAAAGTGACAGCTTTTTCAAATTCATTACGAATTTCTTCAGGAACATCTTCCATACGATGATCATATTCCTTAACTACGGCATTATAGATAGTTTCTGTTAAACTATCGGCATCTAATTCTTCTAGTTCTTTAATTTCAAGTGGAGTTGTAAGTAAGTTTTGATTAGCAGATTCTAAGATTTCACTGATATCTAAACCAGTTAAATTTCCTTCTGAATCTACATGATCTTTAACATTAACTTCAATATGGTCATAGAAGCTTTTTAAAACATCATCATGAATAGATTCACTATCTAAAATTCTATTACGTCTATCATAAATAAGACCGCGTTGATTATTTAATACATCATCATATTCTAGTAAGTTTTTACGAGTATCAAAGTTATTACCTTCAACACGTTTTTGCGCTGATTCAATCGAACGCGATAAAGATTTACTGCGAATATTCATTTCGCCATCAAAACCTAAACGCTGAAGCATGGCTTTGGCACTATCAGTTCCAAATCTTACCATAAGCTCATCTTCAAAGGAAACATAGAATTGGGTAATTCCAGGATCTCCTTGACGACCAGAACGACCTCTTAACTGATTATCGATACGTCTTGATTCATGTCTTTCAGTTCCTAAAACACAAAGACCACCTAATTCTTTAACCCCTTCACCTAACTGGATATCGGTTCCACGACCGGCCATGTTAGTAGCGATAGTCACCGCTCCTTTTTGACCAGCTTTGGCAATAATCTCAGCTTCACGAGCATTATTTTTAGCATTTAAAACTTCATGTGGAATATGCTCTTTTTTAAGTAAATTACTTAAAAGCTCACTATTTTCAACGGCAATCGTACCCACTAAAACTGGTTGCCCTAGTTCATGTCTTTTTTTAATTTCTTTAACAATAGCTGCATATTTACCAGATGATACAGCGAAAATTAAATCACCTAAATCTTGTCTAATTACTGGTTTATTAGTTGGGATAGTAATAACGAACATGTTATAAATATCTCTAAATTCTTCTTCTTCAGTTTTAGCTGTACCAGTCATTCCAGCAATCTTTTTATACATTCTAAATAAGTTTTGGAAAGTAATAGTCGCTAAAGTTTTAGTCTCTTCATTGATAGTTACGCCTTCTTTTGCTTCAATCGCTTGATGAAGTCCTTCAGAAAAGGCTCTACCAGGCATAAGTCTTCCTGTAAATTGATCAACGATAACGATTTTATCTTCTTGAACAACGTAATCAAAGTCACGTTTCATACTATAGTTAGCTCTTAAAGCTTGATTGATAAAATGCACTAAAGTAGTGTTTTCAATATCATATAAGTTTTTAACATTAAAGTGTTTTTCAGCTTTCTTCATGCCTTCATCGTCTAAAGAAACTTGCTTAGTTTTTTCATCATAAATGTATCCATTATTTTCTTTTAAAGTTTTAGCAAATTTATCAGCATCAATATATAAATTAGCTGATTTCATCGAACCTCCAGAAATAATAAGTGGCGTTCTAGCTTCATCGATTAATACAGAGTCCACCTCATCGATGATAACAAAGTTAAGTGGTCTTTGAACACGATCTTCAGCTCTAACTACCATATTATCTCTTAAGTAGTCAAAACCAATTTCATTATTTGTTGAATACATAATATCACAGTTATAAGCTTCTCTTTTTTCTTTAGGTGAATATTCGCGGTAGTTGACTCCGACAGTTAAACCTAAAAATTCATAGATTTTGCCCATCCATCCAGCATCACGGCCAGCTAAGTATTCGTTTACTGTGATAATGTGAACACCATCACCAGTTAAAGCATTAACATATGCGGGCAAGACTGATGTTAAAGTTTTACCTTCACCAGTTTTCATTTCGGCAATATTACCATAGTGAATGGCTAGTCCACCAATTAATTGCACATAAAATGGCTTTTGATTTAAGACCCTGAAAGCCGCTTCTCTAGCGACAGCAAAAGCCTCGACTAAAATGTCTTCTAAAGTTTCGCCTTTGCCTAGACGTTCCTTAAATTCAGTTGTTTTGGCTTTAAGCTCTTTATCGGTAAGCTTACCCATATCCTCATCTAAAGCTTCGATTTGGTTGGCTAATTCTTTAAAACGTTCTAATTCTTTATATTCATGGTCAAAAATTTTTTTAAATAATTTCATATTCGGTCAATCCTTTCATGTCTATTAATATTGTATCATAAAACACTTATAAAAGCACAAAAAAAGGCTTAATTGCCTTTATTTTTCTTTAATGACTCCATAATTGCCATCTTTACGCATATAAATAACTTCAATTTCACCATTTTTAGAATTTCTAAAGATAAAGAATGAGTGGTCAATTAAATTCATTTGTAAAATAGCTTCTTCTTCACTCATTGGCTTAAGTTCGACAGCTTTACGTTTAACAATTTTAGTTTTATCAAGTTCTTCTTTTGGCACTTCAAAATCTAAAGCTAAATCAGAAAATCTCTCTTTTGTATCTTTTTTACTCATACGAGTTTTATTCTTTCTAATTTGTCTTTCTAATTTATCTAATACTAAGTCTATGCCCGCATAAGGATCTTTATTAGTTTCTTCAGCACGTAAAATCATTTTTTTAGCAGGTATCGTTACCTCAACAACATAATTTAGTCCATCTGGTCTAATAACAACTTTAGCTTCAAAACTTTCTGGTTTTTCAAAATATTTATTTAATTTATCAAGTTTAGTTTCCACGTAATTTTTAATGTCATTAGTTACTTTAAACTTCTTCCCATGTATTCTATATTCCATATCATCATCTCCTAGTTACATTATACCACATATCTAATGAAAATAGTATGGATATCATACGTAAAAAACAAAAAAGACTACCTTATACTAAAGCAGTCTTAATTTCTACTACATTTTTGGCTTGAAGACCCTTGTCAGTTCTTACCAGCTCGAACTCTACATATTGGCCTTCAACTAAAGTTTTATAGCCCTCTGAAAGGATAGAAGAATAATGTACAAATATATCTTCTTGGTCGTTATATTCGATAAAGCCGAATCCTTTTTCGTTGTTGAACCATTTCACTTTACCTCTCATGCCTACATCTCCCTTCTAGTAATTTCCTTTACAATCTTACTATACCTCTTGCGACTATTAATTTCAACAAAAATCATACAGCAAATTTCGACAAAAATTGCATAAATCACAGCCGCAGACAATACTCATTTTACGTCTTATCGTGTTTTTTTGTTAGCTATTTGCACAAAAGCGCTATTTCGATGTCCAAACGCTTTCATGTGTAATCACTAGTTACATTTATTTTGACGTTTAAACTTTTTTTATTCGCTCTCGTGCTAAAGTGTTATTTTTGGGTTTTAAAATTGTTAAGATAAAATTGCAATAGTAGAAAGGCAGTAGATTATATGAAAGAATTAATAGTTGGTAAATCAATGTCATTAATTCAAAAACAATATCCCGAATATGATGATGTTAAATTGGCCGAAATTAGATATGGTTTAGCTAGCATTTATATAACTATTTCGAAAACTATTATCATATGTCTTATCGCTTTGATTTTGGGCATTTTAAAAGAATTAATTATATTTACAATAATTTATAATTTGCTTAGAATGACATCATTTGGTTTGCATGCCACTAAAAGCTGGATATGTTTATTATCATCTACAACGATTTTCATAGGATCTACTTATTTATGTACAATTATTACATTTCCACTATTGTTAAAAATAATTATTGGTATAATTGGTATATTATTAATATTTAAAAATAGCCCTGCTGATACAGTTAAAAAACCAATTGTCAGCCCAAAAAGAAGAATGGTATACAAAACTTTATCAACCATTACTGCCACAATATT
The DNA here is from genome assembly GCA_947628765.1 of uncultured Bacilli bacterium. Lineage (GTDB taxonomy): Bacteria > Bacillota_I > Bacilli_A > RF39 > UBA660 > Coprosoma. Next base: position 1,733 of record CANRBD010000039.1, on the reverse strand, counting down.
CGTAATACTATCTATTGCCATAATAAATAATTTTTTGTCTAATTGTTTTATATTAGCTTTAATTATTCAAAATATAATGATTTCTAAAGTAACATATAAAGTTTTTGGACAACCATATGATAACTACAAAAGTTATCACCAATAAAAGATTAGGAAGGAGGTAATCAGATGTCTGTTATTACTGCTATTTTAGCTAACTTAGGTGGCGTTTTCGCAAACCTTGGAAGCCAAGCTTGTTTATTTTGGTGGTTAGATGAAGAAGAAACACCTAAAAGCTTAATCAAATAAAAAACAAAACCCCTATTTGGGGTTTTTGAGTTCATAAATGTTTACTTTAAGTCTTTGTGTAAATTTATTTTTATTTATTATTTTTTCATTGCTTAATAATTTATTATTTTTAACTAACTCTTTTACCAAAGCTAATCCATAGCCATGATTATCTCCTTTAGTCGTATATTTAGGTAAGCCTATTTTTTCAAAATTTGTATCTAAACCATAATTGTTGGAAATATCAATACATAAGTTGTTATCCATTATAAATAATTCTACTGTTATTTCTTTTTTATTTAATTTACTTACTTCATCTATAGCATTATCCAAAAATACGCTTATTATTTTACACATATCCAAAGTAACTTTATCACCCATTTTTATTAAATCCACAGTCTTAATTTCATTTGCAATGTCCAATATACACTTAATATTTAACTCTTCCATTTTGCACATTTTTGAGTATATAGTAGCTCTAAGTCCTCCTTCAGGAATCCTAGAAGTTTTATAAAAGATAGTTTCATTGTCTTTAATTTTTTCATTAACTAAATTTTCTATATAACTAACAACATTATTATCTTTGGATTTAATCATATTTCTAATAATCAATAATTGATTTTTATTTTCATGATTATCCACGCGATATTTATTCATGATAGTTTCATATTCTTTTAAACTTGATAAACTAGTTTCATACTTACTATTAATTGATTTAAAATTAACTTCAGTGGATAATAATTTAACAATTATTCCAATATATACTAAAACTAAAATAGTATTTAGAGCTAACGTTAAAACCGTAGACAAATTCATCCATGTCATAATTGTAAATGCACTTGCAACTAGGACAGTAATTACCGTCATCGAAATCAATAAATTTTTTTGCAAATTATCACACAATTCAATTACTTTCAAATATATTTTCTGAGGAATGTTAGTTTTTAATAATAAAAAGGACAAACTAGCAACCGCTAAATTAATGCAAATAATACCGATATTATCTGTTTTGAGATTTTCTACATTATTCCCTAAAAATGGAGTAAAAAGCAAAACAAATATCAATTCACTAATCATAAATATAAATTGTGACACAAAAGTAGACACTATACTTTTTCTAATGTCTTTTAAAACGAATAAATAGTTAATTATCATTAATAACAATAATGTACTAAAAATTCTAAAATATTCTGATACATAAACAGTAATTATAGTGCATCCTATAACCATTAATAAAATAATTAAATAAACTCTATAATTTTTCCAATTATTTTCTTTGTTTTCTAATTTATTCCAACAAAATATGCTAAATACACCTAAAAATATACCAGAAATAGCGTCCAACAGGATATTTTCAATATTCATCTTTAGATCAACTCTCCTTCAAATCTAGTTGAAATAATATCAACTGTTTCACCATTATCAAAGGTAATTATTCTCTTTGGCTTATTATAGCTAACTATTCT
>CANRBD010000038.1 GCA_947628765.1 uncultured Bacilli bacterium | reverse complement strand
TTACAATGGGGGCTTATATTGCCTTATTTCCACAATTAATTGCCGGACCGATTGTAAGGTACAGCACTATCGAAAAACAATTAGCTGATAGAAAAGTAACTTTAGACAAATTTACCGATGGTTTTAGACGATTTATCATTGGTTTAGGTAAAAAAGTAATTATTGCAAATAATGTTGCTGTAATTGCTGATACGATTTTAAATGGCAATGTTAGTGAATGTGGTGCAATTATTTTAATTGTTGGAGTTTTAGCTTATACATTCCAAATTTATTTTGATTTTTCTGGATATAGTGATATGGCTATTGGTTTAGGAAAAATGTTAGGCTTTGATTTTTTAGAAAACTTCAATTATCCATATATCTCAAAGAGTATTACTGAATTTTGGCGTAGATGGCATATTTCCCTTTCATCATGGTTTAGAGATTATATTTATATTCCGCTTGGTGGTAATAGGGTACCAAAATGGAAATGGATTCGCAATATTTTAATTGTTTGGGCATGTACTGGTTTATGGCATGGTGCTAGTTGGAATTTTGTTATTTGGGGACTTTATTTTGCAGTAATTTTACTATGTGAAAAATTATTCTTAAATAAAGTTTTAAATAAATTGCCTAGTATTATTCAATGGTTATATGCATTTATTTTAATTTGTGTTGGTTGGATTATCTTTAGGCTTGAAAGTATGGATGCTATTTTAGCAACCTTACATAATATTTTTACATTTAAATCAAGCGATTTAATTTCTTATATTGCGATGCATTACGATTTATTAAATTATATGCCATATATGATTTTAGCAGCTATTGGTTCAGCGCCATTTGTAAATAATATATATAAAAAATTATCAGCTAAGAATAATGCTTTAAGTTATATCTATGATATATGGTTAATATTTATTTTGTTATTATCAGTAGCATTTTTAGTGCAATCAACATATAATCCTTTTATATATTTTAGATTTTAAAATAAAATTATTTTCGCAATAATAAGTTGTCTCAATTATTGAAATTGTGATATTATATAGTTAAGCTAAAAACGGGAGGTAGAAAATGAAATTGTATTTTGTTGTTCCATGTTATAATGAGGAGGAAATGTTACCTATAAGTGCACCTAAATTAAAGTCAAAAATGCTTAATCTAATTAAAAATAAAAAAATTAGTAAAGATAGCAAAATTGTTTTTGTTAATGATGGCTCTAAGGATAATACATGGGAAATTATTAATAATTTATGTGATAACGATAAAATATTTATAGGAATAAAATTATCGAGAAATGTTGGACATCAAAATGCTTTATTAGCAGGACTGATGTATGCCAAGGATTACGCAGATGCAGCAATATCATTAGATGCTGATTTACAAGATGATATTGACGCTATAGATCAAATGATTGATGCATATAATAATGGTGATGATATAGTGTATGGAGTTCGTTCTTCGAGGAAGACCGATAAATGGTTTAAACGTGTAACCGCTGAAGGTTTTTACAAAATTATGAAAAAGATGGGCGTAGAAACTATTTATAATCATGCTGACTATAGATTAATGTCTAAACGTAGTTTGGAAGCGCTTTCAGAGTATCAAGAAGTAAATGTATTTTTGCGTGGCATGGTACCTTTAATTGGTTTTTCCAGTTCAGTTGTCACTTATGAAAGAAAGGAAAGAGAAGCCGGACAGTCTAATTATCCTTTAAAAAAGATGCTACATTTAGCATTTGATGGCATAACTTCATTTAGTGTTAAACCAATAAAAATAATAATGTTTTTTGGACTATTAGTTAGTTTTTTGAGCTTTTTAGTGTTAATTTATACTTTAGTTGTTAAATTCACAGGGCATACTGTAGATGGTTGGGCATTTATAGTAGTATCTATATGGCTATTAGGTGGAATCCAAATGTTTGCTATTGGTGTAGTAGGAGAGTATATTGGAAAGATTTATAAAGAAACTAAACATCGTCCAAAATACTTTATAGATAAAATTATTGATTAAAAAAAGAACAAAATTTATACAAAAAGAGAAAAATAACTTTTCTCTTTTTAATATAAGTATTTTTTATTGATGTCTCCTAATTGGGGTTCACATCAATGGAGGCCTTTTTATATTTCAACTTTTTTATTAGTGATTTTTTTCATCTTACTGTCTAAATATTCAAATATCATTTTTACAATAGGTAATGATATTAATGTAAGCATTATATATTGATCATAACGATATCTAGTCTGACATTCAATAACTGTATGTACTAAGAAATAGCCTATGAATATAATCATAAATAAATTATAGATATCAATGTTTTCTTTATTTTTAATTTTATTCTTAAGATATAATATAACTGACATTAGAGAAAAAATTAGCAATAAGAGATATTCGGCATATCCATATTTTACTAAAACTTGCCCGCTCATTGTATCTTTATATCCACGTTTAGCCCAATCTACCTGACAATCGGGTTCGGCGGTAAAATAGTTTAATCTATTTCTGATATACCTTAGAACGCTGTCAGTATTATGAAGATAAGAATCAATTATATATTTTTTGGATTTTTCATTATATTTTTTATAGTTAAATTTTTCTTTTTCTAAACCTAAATATGTGGTATTTTTAATTTTATCAATCGTTGGAATATTATGTAGTCCGTGCCATTGGAAACCTAAAATATATTTAAAATATGGTACTTTTGATTCAGTAATGGCTGAAGGAGCTAAATGAGTTTTTACAACAATAGTGTTAATGGCTGTGGTTGTAATAAAGAAAGATAATATAATCATTGCTATATTTATTAAATTTTGCTTTCGAGGGCTTTTTTTAATAACTAGCCAAATTAGATAAAGAATAATTCCTAGTAAAATAATAATAGATGATGGTCTAATTATTGTTGCGATTGATATTAATATACCACAAGCTATTTTGCCAAAGATTTTGTCATTCCTAACAAATAAATATAGTCCTAGTATATAGAAAAATGCTGTAATATGCTGATTATTAATAACAGAACTACCTAAAATATTAAATATTAATGTGCTATAGATAATAGTAATTATCAGAGCTGATTTGTCAGAAAAAACTTTTTTACTGAATTTATATAGTAATAAATTAGTGGCTGACAAGAAAAGGATTTCTAGTATTTTTAATGCTGCCAAACTGCCACCAGTAAAAAACATTTCAATAGCTACAAATAATGCGTGACCAATTTGGTGGTTATAATAATAAAAATAATTGGTTGGGTCAAAGCTTTGTGTCGCAAAAGTTCCGTTTATAATATCTTTAGCTCCATTAACAATAACTTCATAATCAGAAATTGGTTGAGTTTTAGCAAATAAACCCCAAATTAAATAAATTATAGCAGAGCCAAAAAAGATTATTAATGAAACTTTTCTGTCATTTTTTTGTTGCAATTTTGATAATTTGCAATATAGAAAATACCATAATATCAAAATTATTATTGCCGGTATAATTACCATAAATCCGGGATTTTTAAATAAATAAACTGATACATTTAATAAATAAAAAAGAATAATAGCTATAAAAATGGCTCCAAAACTATTATTAACAATACAATTTAAAAATTTTTTCATTTAAATCACCATTCAAAATATATCATATTTACCTAATTAATGCAAATATGATTTTATTTACTTTTGAAATAATAGATGTTATAATAGAATCATAGATATAAGGAGCATGGTAAATGGAAACACAAAAAAAAGTAATGTTTATTTCAAGTACCGGTGGCCATTTAACTGAGCTAATGCAGTTAAAACCCTTATTTAAAAAATATAATTACCATATTGTTACTGAAAAGACATCATCTAATTTGGCTTTAAGAAAAGAATATGGTAAAAAAATAAGCTATGTTATATATGGAACTAAAGATCATAAATTTTCATATATTTTTAAATTGTTAGCCAACTGTTTTATTGAATTATTTATTTTTTTAAAATTTAGACCTAAATATATAGTAACGACTGGTGCCCATATTGCTGGTCCAATGTGTTGTATTGGTAAGTTATTTGGTGCCAAGATAATTTTTATCGAATCGATAGCAAATATGAATACAAAAACAATAACAGGAAAATATGTATATAAGTTTGCAGATTTATTTTTGGTTCAATGGGAAGATATGCTTAAATTATATCCAAACGCTAAATATTGGGGCAGTTTATTTTAAGGAGGAATATATGATTTTTGTTACATTGGGAACGCAAGACAAAAGTTTTACAAGGCTTCTTGAAATGATTCAAAAACAAATCGATTTAGGAGTGATTAAAGACAAAGTGATTGTTCAAGCCGGTTATACAAAGTTTTCATCTGATGATATGGAAATTTTTGATTATGTATCCGGAGATGATTTTAATAAATATATTAAAGAGTGTAAATTTTTAATTACTCATGGTGGAGCAGGAAACATTTTTTCTGGTCTTAGGGAACATAAAAAAATAATAGCGGTTCCTAGACTATCTAAATATGGTGAGCATACTAATGATCATCAAATACAAATAATAGATAATTTTGTTAAAAATGGATATATATTAACTTGCGACAATAATGATTTAGGTGCTTCACTTAAGCAGATAAAACATTTTAAACCAAAAGAATGGGAATTCAATAACAAAAAACTTTTAAATAAAATAGATGAATATATTACTAATAATTAATGTTTTAAGGAGGATGATTTTGTGATAAAAGTTATGACTGTTTTTGGAACAAGACCGGAAGCCATCAAGATGGCACCATTAGTATTGGAACTCAAAAAAAGAAAAGAAATTAAGACTATTGTCTGTGTGACAGCTCAACATCGTGAGATGTTAGATCAAGTATTATCAACATTTAAAATTAAACCTGACTATGATTTAAATATAATGAAACAAGGGCAAACTTTATCTGGAATAACTACTAGTGCCTTAAATGGATTAGAGCAGATTATCAAAGAAGAAAAACCAGATATAGTATTGGTCCATGGTGATACTACAACTACATTTGCGGGAGCTTTAGCCGCATTTTACAATCAAGTGGCGATAGGACATGTCGAAGCAGGCCTTAGAACTTATGATAAATATTCGCCATTTCCAGAAGAAATGAACCGTCAAATGGTTGATTGTATGACTGATATGTTTTTTGCTCCAACTAATGTAAGTAAGGAAAATTTACTAAAAGAAAATGTTGCCGAAGATAAAATTTATGTTACAGGCAATACAGCTATTGATGCAATGAATACTACTATAACCGATGATTATTATCACGAAGTTTTCGATTGGATAGGTGATGATAGACTAATTTTACTTACCGCTCATAGGAGAGAAAATTTAGGTGAACCAATGAGAAATATTTTCAAAGGAATAAAAAAAGCTATTGATGAAACTGAAAATGTTAAAGTAGTTTATCCTATCCATTTAAACCCTAAAGTGCGTCAGGTAGCTCAAGAAGTATTTGGCGATGATGATAAAATTAAGCTTATTGAACCACTTGAAGTGGTAGATTTCCATAATTTCATAAAAAAATCGTATATTATTTTGACAGATAGTGGGGGAATACAGGAAGAGGCTCCTTCACTTGGTAAACCTGTTTTAGTTTTGCGCAATACTACTGAAAGACCTGAAGGTATAGAGGCTGGAACTTTAAAATTAGTAGGTACTGATGAACAAGTCATTTATAATGAAGTGTTAAAACTCCTTAATGATAAGGACGAGTATGAAAGAATGAGTAAAGCCGCTAATCCTTATGGAGATGGGATGGCAAGTCAAAAAATAACACAATTTATAATTGAAAAATTTAAAGACAAATAATTACACTATTTGTCTTTTTTAAAGCCTAAAAAGTTTATTTATTTTCATTATTATGATATACTAATAATATGCGGGTATTGGGAGGTAATTAAATAATGCGTAAGAAAAAATCATTTAGAAATTTTGTTACTAGTTTTTTCCCATATTTAATTGTATTAATTTTAGGTTTTGTTAAAATAGATGTGTTTTTAAGCACATTGGGTGAAGAAATCTATGCTTTAAATCAACTATTTTTTCAATTATTTGCATACATATCATTAGCTGAAGCTGGTGCCTGTACATATATTATCCAATTATATTATAAACATTTTGTAAATGGCGATAAAGAAAAAATCAAAGAAACATATCAAGGTTCTAAAAGATTTTTAACTAAAGTTGCTATTGCAGTATTAATAATTGGTAGTATTGTGTCTTTTAGTTTAGGCTTCTTGACCAACAATCATTTAAGTTTAGTTTATATGCAAATAGTTTTTATGCTATTTATTTTAAGAAGTGTTATTGAATACTTAATGATGTCACCTAAATTAGTAATGCAGGCTGATCAAAAATTATATAAGATTAATATTGTTTATTATATTTTTAAAATTGCAGAGCTTGTATTTGAAATTGGATTATTATTAATGGGATTCGATTATATAATTACACTTTTATCTTCGATGCTATTAAGATATTTGACATATGTATTTATCAACAAAAGAGTATTTAAAGAATATCCTTGGCTTAGAGATAAAATAGCTAAAACTGATGTTAAAATTAAGGGCGTAAACAATATGTTTATTCATAGAATCGCTGAAGCTGTTCATTATAATACTGATATTATTTTGACTTCTTCCTTTTTATCACCATTTTTAGTTACTATTTATTCTTCATATAATTACATTACAAAGTATTTGACTGATGGTATTGATTTAATTGGAAATTCTATATCTTCTAGTGTTGGTAATGTCGTATATAAAGAAAATAGGGAAGAAAATAAAAGAATTTTAGATGAGTTATTAGTAATTTATTTAGTGTTTGCCACATTTTTAAGTGTGGTTACCTATATCATGATTAATTCATTTATTAATTTATGGATAGGGGAAAAATATATTTTTAGTACCGCAGCTTTGATTTTATTAATTCTTAACTTTTTTATTGTCATTGCTAGAAAACCATTAAATATTTACTTTTATTCTGCTGGGTGGTTTAAAGAGACAAGATTAATTGTTTGTTTAGAGGCTGTAGTCAATTTAGTTTTGTCTATATTATTAGTGTTTAAATATGGAATTGTAGGTATTTTATTTGCAACAACTATTTCGATGCTAACAACTACTTTTTGGTATATACCTAAGTTTGTTTTAAAAGATAATCTTAATATGAGTTTAATTAAATATTTTGGCCGTTTCATTTTAGCTATAATATTGGCAGCTTCACTATGTTTTATTGGTAGCCATATTATTAATCATTTAAGTATTAATTCTTTTATTACTTGGGGATTATTAGCTTTATTAGTATCAATTATTGTATTAGTGTTATTGGCATCTATTTATTATATCTTTAGTAAACCATTTAGAAGAATTTTTCATAAAATTCTTGACACATTAAAAATTAAAAAAAATAATAAAGGAGTACAACAAAATGAAATTTAACATTGATTTTAAGAAGAAAGAAAATTTATTTTATTTATTGCTGATTTGCTTGCCTTTTATAGACTTAATTACGGCATTACAAACTAGGTTTATAGATTTCAGCATTACATTAGGCATTTTAGTTAAAGGTATTTTACTTTTAATAATTGTTTATTATTTATTTTTCAAATGTAAAACTAAATATAAAAAAATATCATGTATATATATAATTTTATATGTCCTATTTGGAATTATTTATTTATTAACAAAATTAGATGGTAATAGTTTAGGGGGATTATTTTCGGAGTGCATTAATTTATTTAAATTTGGATTTTATCCTATTTTGGTAATTGGCTTATTAAATTTAGTATTGGAAAAATATATTGATTTAAAAAAGATATCATGCATTTTGTCGTTTTCATTTGCTGTATATGCATTTTTCATATTATTACCCTATATTACAGGCACAGGCTTTAAAAGTTATGAATTATTAGATATTACCAATGGAACTACAGGCTGGTTTTTTGCGGCTAATGAAATAGGATGTATATTAGTTTTATTATTTACATTTGTATATAGATTAGTTGACCAAAAAAAATATGTATTATTTTTAATTATTGCTTGCGTTGGTGAGTATATGGCATTTATGATTGGAACCAAAGTAGCTTCTTTGGGTATGCTTATTGTTGGTTTTATAATGTTAATATATTACATGGTTTACAAAGGTGAAGATAAACTCAAAAAAGTATTATTAGTATTGTTAGTATTTATTGTAGGTATTGCATCATTCCAAATTGGACCTACTGAAAATAATGTGGGCGATACTTATTCTAGGTATGAAAATAACAAGGACAAAGATGATTTAAGTGATATTGATATTGACTATAGCAATAGATTAGTTAATTTTGCCGTTTCCCTTTTGAGTGGAAGAGAAGTTTTTGCAATTAGAGTTAGTAGGGTATATGTGGCAGCTCCAATAACTGACAAACTATTTGGAATTGGATTTAATTATAGACCATCATTAGAAACAAAACATGCAGCCAGATTAGTAGAAATGGATTCATTAGATATTGTTTTTAGATTTGGAATTATTGGCACAATATTGTTATTTTTACCATTAATGTACATACTTATAAATATATTAATTAATTTTATTAAGAAAAAATATCATCCAAGTATGCGGTTCTTTAGATATTTCCTTATTTGGGGGATGATTGTTAGCATAGGATTTATTGCTGGCCATGTCTTAGGCGCGCCTGCGGTATCATTCTATCTGGCTATTGTCACAGTAATGATGTGCAAAGCCGCAAAAGATGGAGGAAGTAAAAATGAAGATATCGATTCTAATGCCAACATATAATGATTGCGATAGCATATGCAAAACTATTGATAGTGTTTTAGCCCAAACTTATAAGAATTGGGAATTATTAATCATTGATGATGGCTCAACAGATGATACAACTAGTATCATTACCAAATACATAAAAGATCACCAAATGGAGAAAAAAATTCAATATTATAAACAAGAAAATAAAGATCAATTATTGGCTCTTTTAAATGTATCTAAACATATAACAGGTGATTATGTATATATTTTACATTCTGATGATTTATTTGCTTCACCAGAATCACTATATATGGCTAATAATTATGTTGAAAAACATCCTGATATTGATGGTATTTTACCAAATATTCTAATAATTGATGATAAGGATAATGTAACTGCAACTCAAAAATTATTGAAATATATGCAATGTGATAAAAATGTAGCCATTGATTTATTGTGGTTAGGTCGTAATTTATATTCGGATTTTCCGCTTATTAAAAAAGAAGTATTTTTAAATCAAATGAAAGAAAATTATTTGACTTGGAATAGACCATTTTGGTTAAATATATCTGATGATGGTGCCGATATGTTAAATATGCATAATGTCGATTTTTGTGTATTTAAGTACCGAGTATACGAAGGAAATTACGCCAATAATGAGCTTGGATTAATGTGCCTTATGAATGGAGAAATCAGGTGCGCGACAAGCCTTATGAAATTTTATAATATACCTTTTTATAAATTACAATATTTCTTGTTTAGAAGTTTTGTACATTTACATTTATTTAATATTTTTAGACCTATATATTTTAAAAAACCAACCAAAAAAAGAGGCCAGCTTGTTGAATATATAATCAAAAAAAGATATCCAAATGGATTTGATAATATTTTTTATGAAAGTTTAATTTCATTTTACAAAAAAAATAACAAACGTATAATTAGATTTGAAGATTTTTATGTAAAAAATGATCCTGTCTATCAAGGCAACAATTTGCGAATTTTTAACAAACAAATTTTAAATAATGATTTGCCTGAAACCTACATAAAATTAATGCATGAAATGCAAGAGGGATTCAGCACGGTAAAAGTAAAAAAAGAAGATTTGAATAAAGCTAAGGATATTTTAAAATTTATGTGTATTTATTATTTTGTAGATATTACCATTGAATAATGGATTTGAAAATGGAGGGAATAAAATGATACCTAAAAAAATTCACTATGTATGGGTTGGAGGTAATCCTAAGCCAAAAGATATAAAACGTTGCATGAAAACATGGAAAAAATATTTGCCTGATTATGAAATCAAAGAATGGAATGAACATAATTTTGATATAGATGCTCATCCTTTTTGCAAGGAAGCATATAAGGCTAAAAAATGGGCATTTGTAAGTGATTACATTCGTGCTTATGCTATTTATAATGAGGGTGGCATATATTTAGATACTGATAATATAGTAGTAAGAAACCTAGATCCATTATTGGAAAATCGTGCCTTTGTTGGCTATGAGACCCCTGATTTCGCTTTTACGGCATGTTTTGGCGCCGAGAAGGGACATCCATTTTTAAAAGATATGTTAGATTTTTATGATAATTTTAAATTTGAATTTGATAAAAACAATCAGCTAAAAGATGTGAACACCAAAACGGTTTCTAATTTGCTAGTTGAGAAATATGGCTGTAAACTAGGCAATATTGAACAAACCCTTAGAGAAGGGGTTAAAGTTTATAAAGATGATGTTTTGTGTAATCCTTCAATTAATTCTTATACTATACATGTTTTTACTGGTACGTGGTTAGAGGGTAAAAAGAATTTAAAATATAAAATATCAAAATTTTTAAAATTGCGCATTAATACTCCCAAAAAAGCTGCATTTTATCAAAAATATATTGGTAAGAGTTATCAAAAGAAAAACAATGTTGGTTAGGTGAAAAAATGAAAAAAATTGCTTTTTTTACTAATGATTTTGGCGCTGGGGGAATTCAAAAATCATTGGTTAATATATTAAAAAATATTGATTATAAAAAATATCAAATAGATGTTTATACTTTTAGTGAAGAAAATTTGTTTAAAAATCAAATAAACCAAAATATAAAAATAACTAAGTTAGATCCAGCTCCGACCATTTATAAGTTTTTACC
>CANRBD010000037.1 GCA_947628765.1 uncultured Bacilli bacterium | reverse complement strand
AATCATGTTACAAAGTTTTATTGGTTATATACCTATGAATGTTCAAGCAGCAGGTGAACAAGAAGTAGGAGACTTTGGTACTTTAAAAGAAACTTTAGAAAGTGGAACTGGTGTTAAATTAAATAGTGATATTGTGGTTACTGGACCTATTGAAATTGGCACAGGAAATATTACTATTGATGTTAATGGTCATAATTTAAAATGTACTAGTGAATCTGCAGGCGTTGGTGGTAGTACTGGAGCAATGTTAAAAATAACAAAGCAGAATACTAATTTGACTATTACTAATAGTGGTAATGTTGAAAATGGCTTTTTAAATGAAGATAGTACGGATTGTAGAGCTCTTTATTTTGACAAATCTGTAACTTTAAATACAGATACTACTATCAAATACGTTACGTTTAAAAATTTTCATCTAAGTTCTGCACAACAAGGTGGAGCAATTTATTTTGGTGGTGTATCATCATTATATCCAGGAAGCGGTAATTTTACTTTACAAGATAATAAGTTTGTTGGTAATCAAGCTACTGATGGTGGAGCAATTTATTTTGGTGTTGCATCTTTGAAGATGAATTTAACTATGAATAATAATACATTTAAGAATAATACAGTAACTTCTACTAATGCGATGAATGGTAATGGCGGAGCCCTTTACTTAGGCCCAAGCTATACAACCGCTGTTCTTTCAAACAATACTTTCAATGGCAATGAGGCAAAACTAGGTAAATCTTTTAATAATTATTATAGTGCTGTTAGCGGGGGAGCTATATATGCATATAGAGCAAGTGGATATCAATTACAGAATAATCAGTTTATAGAAAACAAAGCCGATAGAGATGGCGGAGCTATGGTAATATATGATGATACTAATTGTAACCCATAATCTATTTCTGGTAAAGATAAACTTTTTCAGAAAAATGTTAGTGGTACTCGTGGTGGAGCTATATTTATTTATAATGCCAACAATGAGCTTAGTGATGCCGCATTAGAACTAACAGAAGGTACGTTTGAAGAAAATGAGGCTGGTGAAGATGGTGGAGCCATTAATTATACTCAAGGTTCTCGCGGTTATTTAAAGCTAAAAAATGCTTTAATTACAGGTAATAAAGCTGTTACTGGTGGTGGCATATGGATGTGCCCAACTTCTACTGGTAAGTTTCATTCAACTTTAGGTGGAGCCATTTATCAAAATACTGCTACTGGTTCATTTATGAATAAATCTGTTCAAGTTGATGCTAGAGGAAATGATATTAGATACTCTGTTGGAAATGAACCTGATACATTTAACCAAGGTCAAGGAACTGATATTCAATCAGTAACCATTTCTGAACGTAATCACAAAGGTAATATTATAAATTGGTATGCTGATGAAGTAGACCATAGATTTACTACAGGTGATAAACCAGCAAATATTAAAGATTATCAAAATAGAAATACATCATTTTCATTAGCTAGAAATGATGATGATAATTTCGATGCCGATATTAAATTTATTAATAATAAAGCTGGTAAACGTGGTGGCGCTATAGCTACTAACTGGGTTATAGAACTTGGAGATCCAGATATAGACATTACTGTAGATAAAAAATTCTTATATAAGGGTCAAGCTTATGATGCTGATGCTGATAAGCAAAATTTACTTCCAGATGCTATTTATGTAAATTTATATAGTATTGATAAAGATGGTAAAGAAACTTTATTAGATAGTAATGTAAAACTTAGTAAAGATAATAAATGGACTTACACATTTACTGGCTTACCTGCAAAATATGAAGGTAGTGATGGCCAAGTATATGATTATAAGTATACAGTTCGTGAAAGCGATGAATCATTATTAGAGAGTAAAAATAGTTCTGAAACTGGTAATGAGGGAATATGTTCAGAAAATAGCTGCACAATCACTTTAACTAATAGACTTTTAGTGCCAACAGATTACGAATTTGATATTGAAAAAGTCATTTCAGGTGATACGCCTAAGAAAAAATCTGATTTCAAATTTAATTTAACGGCTGATAAGCAAGATGGTATGAAATTACCTAGTGAACTTACAAAAACAATAACTGGTGAAGGAACTGCTACTTTTGGTAAATTTAAATTTACTAAACCTGGCACTTATAAACTTAATGTTAAAGAAGTGCTTGGTAATGATCAACGTTATCAATATGATGATAGTGTTTGGACGGTTACGATAAATATTGTTGAAGATAAAGCTAAAGATGAGCTAAAAGTTGATTCTGCAAGCTTTGTTAAAAACAATAAATATTATAAAGGGGTTAAATTCAATAATATTTATACTGATATTGTCAATCCAAAAACCGGCGATAATATATTCTTTAATATAATTACTTTAATTGTTTCTGGTATGACGATGAGTATATTAGTTATTCGTTTTAGGAAAAAATTAGGTTTAATTAAATAAATATAAAGCAAACTCGAAGTAGAGTTTGCTTTTTCTTTTATTTTAAATGTGATATAATTATTAATAATAATGGTGATGATATGAAAGAATTTGAAAAAATGATTACAAATTTGGAAAATGAAACTGTTAATCAACAAATATTAATAAAAAATGGTAAATACCCAGTTTTACTTACTTCAGTTCATTCGATGAATCAAGTAAAATCAGATGGTTCAATAAAATTAGCTGAATCTTATACTAAAGGCATTGTCAAATATATTGGTCAAAAAACCAACATTCATTATTTTATTAAAATGTTTGATAATGGTATCGATTCTAATCATACCGATGATGATGAATTTAAAAGGAAACTAATTAGTTATGTTAAAAATAATAATATAAAATTAGTTATTGATATCCATGGGGCGAAGAAAGAACGATTATTTGATGTGGAACTAGGAACATTAAATAACTTATCAGCCGATTATTCAACTATAATGGAATTAAAAGAGGCATTTGAAGAAAATGGTATTATTAATGTTTCTATAAATAATCCATTTAAAGGTGGCAAAATAACGCAAGCTTTGTTTTTAGAAACTGATATTGAAGTAATACAGATTGAAATAAATGGCCATTATCGAGATATTGGAAATCCAGAAAAAATGTATAAATTATGTACAGCAATTACTAATTTTATCATTCAGTATATAAATGTTATTAAATAGTAAGGGTGTGATAGACATGAATGAAAATATTATAAAAAATATTAGTGAAGATTTAAAAATAAAAGTAAGTCAAGTAGAAAAAACTTTAAAACTTTTAGAAGAGGGTAATACAATTCCTTTTATTGCCCGTTATCGTAAAGAAGTAACTGGCAATTTAGATGAAGAACAAATCCGTAAAATTAATGAAGTTTATATGTATGAAGTAAATTTACTCAAAAGAAAAGAAGATGTTATTCGCCTAATCGATGAAAAAGGTTTACTTACCGAAGAACTTAAAGGTCAAATAATGAAAGCTTCCAAACTAGTTGAAGTTGAAGATTTATATCGTCCATTTAAAGAAAAGAAAAAAACTAAAGCGACTGAAGCGATTAAAAATGGTTTAGAACCACTAGCTAAACAAATTATGAGTTATACCACTAAACCAATCGATGAACTTACGAAACCATATTTAAATGATAAAGTAAAAACCAAAGAAGAAGCGATGGAAGGGGCAGGCTATATTATTGCTGAATGGATAAGTGATAATGCCTACTACCGTAAATGGATTAGAAATTTATTTTATCATGAAGGCGTAATGATAACTAAAATAAAGAAAAATGCCCTAGATGAAAATAAAGTTTACGAAATGTATTATGACTTTGCCGAAAAAGTTAAATATGCCAAAGGGTATCGTGTTTTAGCTATTAATAGAGCTGAAAAAGAAAAAGTAATTACCGTTAATATCGATGTCGATAAAGAGAAAATTTTTAACTATTTAGAAGAAAAATTAATTAAAAAAGAAGGACCTTATAACAATGTCATCAAAGAAGCGATTAGAGATAGTTATAAACGTTTAATTGAACCTTCAGTTTCGAGAGAAATCAGAAGTGAACTTACCGAAAAAGCTGAAGATGAGGCGACTGATAACTTTAGTAAAAATTTAGAAAATTTACTTATGCAACCACCAATGAAAGAAAAAAGAGTTTTAGGTTTTGATCCAGCTTATCGTACAGGGTGCAAATTAGCGGTAGTTGATACGACTGGTAAAAAAGAATGCATTAAAGTTATTTATCCGCATGAGCCAAAAAATGAAAAAGAAAAAAGTAAACAAATTTTACTTGATTTAATTGATAAATATAATATCGATATTATCGCTATTGGTAATGGTACCGCTTCTAGGGAAAGTGAAGCTTTTGTCGCAGAAACGATTAAGGAAGCTAAAAGAAAAGTCGAGTATATTATTGTAAGTGAAGCGGGAGCTTCGGTTTATTCAGCTTCCAAACTCGCCATTTCCGAATTTCCAGATTTACATGTCGAAGAAAGAAGCGCCATTAGTATTGCGAGACGTCTTCAAGATCCACTAGCTGAACTGGTAAAAATTGATCCTGAAAGTATTGGGGTAGGGATGTATCAACACGATATTCCTGATAAAAAATTAAGCACGTCTTTAGACTTTGTTGTCACTAAAGCGGTAAATAGTGTTGGGGTTAATATTAATACCGCTAGTAAATCACTTTTAAAATATGTCGCTGGTCTTACTAAAGCTAACATTGATAAAATTGTCGCTTACCGTGATGAACATGGAAAAATAATGAGTAGGGAAACAATTAAAAAACTTTTAAGTCCAAAAGTATATACCCAAGCGGTTGGTTTCTTAAGAATTGTGGATGGTACGAATGTTTTAGATAGTACTGATATCCATCCCGAAAGTTATGCGGTAACTATGAATTTATTAAAAAGTTTAGGGCTTACTTTAAATGATATTGGTACCGATAAAATGAATTTTGATATCGATATTAAAGACTATACTGATAAATTAAAGACTGATGCTTATACTTTAGAAGATATTATCAAATCACTTAAAAAACCTAATCGTGATCCCCGTGATGAGATGCCAAAACCAATTTTAAAAAGTGATGTTTTGCATTTAGAAGATTTAAAACTTGGGATGCATCTTCAAGGAACAGTTCGTAATGTAACCCCATTTGGAGCTTTTATCGATATTGGTTTAAAAAATGATGGCCTTGCTCATATTTCTAAATTAACTGATAAATTTATAAAACATCCAATGGAAGTAGTAAACGTAGGTGACATCGTAGACTGTTATGTCGATGATATTTTGAAAGATAAAAATAAAGTGTCACTCTCACTTATAAAGCCAAAAAATTAATTTTGACATCATGGTAACAGTGTGTTATAATGTATACAGATGAAGGAAACTTCATACAATAAAAAAGGATACATTTGGTTGTCGGTAATCAAATGCTTCCCTTATGGGTGTGGCATCTGAAATCAACGGTTGTTGAAATCAGATGCCTTTGTTATTTAAGAAGTAATATTATTACTACTAGAAATAGCAGGACAATTATGCTAAATAGAGCTAATTCTCTTTTAGTCATAAGCATCACCACCTTTCTTTAATATTAGCAAAAGAAAGGGAATGCATCTGATAAATTCCAAATATATCCTAAATTAATTATACTACATGTTAACGTATAATACAAACTTAAATTTAAATTTTTTAAAAGCAGTTTTGACATCATGGTAACAGTGTGTTATAATGTATACAGATGAAGGAAACTTCATACAATAAAAAAGGAACATTCAATATGTCCATGTTGGATGTTGCCTTATCATTGTGTTTTGTCACCTAATTCATAGCTTAAGTTAGGTGACTTTCTATTATATTAAAACTATAAATAGTAATAATATCAATAGGAAAAGTAGAATAATTAAAGATGTGATTAAAAAATCTTTCTTGTTCATTCTACCACCTCTTTCCTTTGCGGAATTCGGCAATCACCCAACCATTAAATGTTCCTATATCAATTATACTATAGGTTAACTAAAAGAACAAGGAAATATTATTAATTTATTCTATTTGACATAGGGTTTTAAATAAACTCTATTTTTGTGTTATAATAATAGTGGTGATAATATGGTAAATAATATAACTAGGGTTAGTATTAAAGATAAGGCTAAATCTAAGCCTAAAACACTTTTAGCGAAGTCCCTATTAATAATGATGGTAATTTTTGGAGTATTAACTAGTATAATTTATCTTTTAAGTGTTTATTTTGGTTACCATTATAATATAAAATTACTTAATGATTTAATAATCGGTTTAATTTTCTTCATATTAAGCCCCCTTATTTTAGGTTTTACAGATATGACCATGAAAGAATGTCAAAAAAAAGATATTCAATTTTCAGATTTATTTGCCAAATTAAAAGATTACCAATATTTAAAATTAATATTTATTGTCGTTTTTGCTTTGATTTTTGGCACGTATCTTATTGGGCTTATTCCAATTATCGGAATTTTTATTAATCTAGCTATTTTAATTTTAGTTTTCCCAGTTGTTTTAATGTTACCATTTAGTTACTTAGAAATAAACGGATCTATGCGCGAAGTACTTTCCAAAACTATTGATATGGTTGCCGGTCATCGTGTACGCATTTATGGTATGCTTGTCAGTTTTATCTTTTGGCTCTTAGGATCTATTTTGACATGTGGCTTACTACTTTTCTATGTATTTCCTTATATGTATCTATCTTTAGGCTTTTTATATTTAAACTTTACACATGAAAAAGAATTTGCTAAAAAGAAAGGCCTTAATGATGGCTATGTTTTATTAATTTTTGCCGGCGTTACTTTTTTAATTAGTCTTTTCTTAATGATTAGTTTTCCCAAAACAACGATATGGTTTAATGCTTTATTAACGGGCGAAGTAAACACCAGCGAAGAAGTATTATCATATGGTGGTGTTAAAATAAGCTATGATGCGCCTACTAATTATAAAATATCAGCTAGTACTGATATTTCGAAAACTTATATAAATAATGATAATTATAATATTCTGCAGTATTCTATTTATTTATCAAAACCAAAAGATAATTTAGAAATGGATAAAGAAATTGTAAATGAAATGAAACTATCTAGTGAATATAAAGTTAAAGATAAAGAATTTACTTTAACCGTTAATGGTAAAAAATTAAAAGGATATATCTATAATACAGAAAATAGTTATAAAGCGAAAACATCTTCGGTGACTGTTTATTATCCGAAAGATAGTTTTACAATTTCTATTAGCTTATCTAATAATAATGGTCAAGAATTAAAAAAAGAAGATATTAAAAAGTTTGTAACTGTACATTAAATTAAAGATGGAATGGGTGATAAAATGAAAAAAGGATTTACTTTAGTTGAACTTTTAGGAGTAATTGTGATTTTAAGTATTGTTGGCGTTATCGTTACACCATTAATTATGAATGCGATAAATGAAAGTAGGCAAACTGCCAGTGATTCACAAAAAATAGCTATTGAAAGAGCGGCGAAAAATTATGTAAATGCTAATATGTATACTATCGATGATTCATGTAAGACAACAAGCGGCTGTAAAGTTAAAATTAAACTTTTAAAAGAACAAGGCTTTTTAGAAGATAAAGTAATTAAAGATGCTATTACGGAAGAAGTTATAAGTGAAGAATCGACAGTAACTATTTCTAAAAATGGCAATAAATACAAATATACTTTTAATGGATAAAGGATTTTCGTTTTCGAAATCTTTTTTTCTGTCTATTTTTGTAAGTTAAATGTAAAAAAAGGTTATTTTAAAAGTAAAAACAAATAAACTGTGTTATACTTTTTATAGTAAGGAAAATAATAATTTTAGAAAGAAGGTAAACCATGGCTAATCAAAAAATCAATATGATCAAATGCTTTCTAAAAGTCTTAAAAGGTGATGAGAAAGAAACGACTTTAGTTATTCCTAAGATGTATGCTAAAGATATCTATAGTATTGATTATAGTTTTTTAAAGGATACTGGGCTTACAAATTTAATATTTGATATCGATAATACCATTATGGAAGTAAATAGTTTAGAGGTCAATGACAAATTAAAAGATTTTTTCTTATCATTAAATAAAAAATTTAATGTTTGTTTAGTTTCCAATAATGATAAAGAAAGAGTTTTACCTGTAGCTAGAGTGTTAGAAACTAATTATTTATATAAAGCAGATAAACCAAATGAAAAAGCTTTTGATAAGGCTTTAATTGTTTTAGATGGCACGAAAGAAAATACCGCGATGATTGGTGATCAGATGCTTACAGATATTAAAGGCGCAAATGAATATGGTCTTTATACGATTTTGGTAGAACCCTATAAAGATAAATATGATTTTAAAACAGGTACTAGTAGAGTTCTGCAAAATATCATGACAAAAAAGTTAGAAAAAAATAAACATTTTAAGAGATATAATTATTATAAAAAAGAAAGGAGTTAAATATGACCGCACATAATGAAGCAAAAAAAGAAGATATTGCTAAAACAGTTTTAATGCCAGGGGATCCTTTAAGAGCCAAATATATTGCGGAAAACTATTTAGAAGAAGCGAAATTAGTTAATAAAGTACGTGGCATGCTGGCTTATACGGGAAACTATAAAGGCAAAAGAGTAACTGTCATGGCTTCCGGTATGGGCATGCCTAGTATTGGAATATATTCTTATGAGTTATTTAAGTTTTACGATGTCGATACCATTATTAGAATTGGTAGTATTGGAGGTTATGATGAATCTTTAAAAGTTTTTGATATCGTTTTAGCTTTAGAAGCATATTCAGATAGTAGTTTCGCTTATGTTCAAAATGGAACTAAAAATTATATTATGAAAGCTGACATGGATATAAGTAATAAAATTATGGATAAAGCCAAAGGACTTAATATAAGTATTAATCAAGGACGCATTTATTCGACGGATGTTTTTTATCATGAAAATGATAATATCGATTATTATAATAAAAAATTAAGCTGTTTAGGTACTGAAATGGAAGCTTTTGCTCTTTTTCACATGGCAAATGTTTGCGGGAAAAAAGCTGCTTGTCTCGCCACGGTTTCTAATCATTTAAGAACAAAGGAGGAATTACCAGCTTCAGTTAGAGAAAAATCTTTTGATAAAATGATTAAACTGGCTTTAGAAGCTATAAAATAATAAGTATATAACATAATAAAAAGAGAGGTGGATTATGAACTACAAGAAAACAAAAATGAAAAACTATGACTTATATTTTATTAAAACTAAAAAATTTAAAACTATTAGTGCTTCATTTTATTTAACTAGAGAAACAACTAAAGAAGATGAAGTTTTCTGTGCGATTTTAAAAAAAGTTCTTTTGTATGCAACCAATAAATATCATAATTTAGATGAATTATGTAGGGCCGGGATGGATTTATATGATCCATCAGTTAGTATTGGAGCGGTGACATCAGGTTTAGATCGAACTTTTTATTTAGAAACGACTTTTGTAAATGAAAAATATACCGAAAAAGGTATGAATAAAAAAAGCTTAGAATATGCCATTTCACATTTATGGGATCCTTATGCTAAAGAAGGAACTTTTGATAATGAAATATTTGAAATATGCCAGCATGAATATATTGAAAATATGCGCCGAATTAAAGATGACCCTGATCGTTTTACTGAAGAACGTATTTGGGAAGAAATGAATCTTTATTCTTATGGCGAAATGACTATTCAAGATTGCATTGATTATGCTTCAAAATTAACGGCTAAAGATTTATATAATTATTATTTATCACTTTTTGACAAAGATAGTTTAACCGTTTTCCTAGCGGGTGATTTTGATGATGAGGAGATTAAAGAAGTATTAGATCGTAATATCAAAGGTAATTTTAAACCAAATTATAAATTGCGTCCATTAAAAGGGGAAATACATAAGGAAAAAATGGTTACGGAAAAAGCCCATACGGAGCAGAGTAAATTAGCTATAGGTTTGCGTTATATCGATCTTACTGATTTTGAGCGTAAATATGTTTCGTTAGTCTATAACAATATTTTAGGTAGTGGTTGGAATTCTAAATTAAATAAAACGGTTAGATTAGATAATTCTTTGTGTTATTATATTTATGCAGTTAGAAGAATACCGTTTAATGTGGCTTTTATTTACTCGGGTGTGGATGCAGCCTCTACCGATAAAACTATTAAATTAATAAAACAAGAAATAAATAATATGCATACTAACATTAGCGCCAGTGAAATTGATAGAGTAAAGGAAATATATAATAATGCTTTAACGGAAATTGAAGATAATCAAATGGCGATTATAAGTAATGTAATTTCGCAGGTGATGTCTGATACTGACAGTATTGATGAAAGACGAAAAAATATTGCTAAAGTGACAATCGATGATGTTAAAAATATGGCGAGTAAAGTAAACATCGATACAATTTATTTACTAGAAGGGGATGCTGATAATGAAGAAAACCTTTAAACATTTAGATATTGATGTTTATGAAGAAGTTTTAGATAATGGACTGCGAGTTTTCATTTGTCCTTTAGATAGACATGAAGCGATGGCGAAAATAACAACATTATATGGTTCTAAAGTGTTAGAATTTAAACCTCGGGATAAAGATGAATATATAAAAATTCCTACGGGAACTGCGCATTTTTTAGAACATAAAATGTTTGCTAAAGAAGATAGCGAAGATATTATGAATTTATTTCAACAAAATGGCGCTATGAGTAATGCATATACTAATGCTCATGTAACAAGTTATTATTTTTCATCACCAACCAAATTTTTAGATAATTTAAAAACATTATTAGATTTAGTTACAAAACCATATTATACTGAGGATAACGTCTCTGCGGAAATGGGGATAATCGATCAAGAAATTAAAGCTGGTTTTGATAATCCTGAAGAAATGGCTTATTATACGACCATTTATAATGCTTTTGCTAAATCACCTTATAGATATCCAGTCGGCGGTTATTCCGAGAGTATTAAAAAAATTACACCGGAGATTCTTTATAATTGTTATAATACTTTTTATCATCCTACTAATATGATTTTAACCATTAGTGGTAATGTGCCCAAAGAAACA